>JBGTCB010000104.1:0-5387 GCA_041748995.1 Saprospiraceae bacterium
CATCACCATCAGTTTTAGTAGCTGTTTAACGTCCCATCCGTTTTGCTGGAAATTTATTGCCAGCCAATCTAGCAGTTCAGGATGGGAAGGAAGAGCACCCTGATTTCCAAAATCTCTTGCTGTTTGTACAATACCCCGGCCGAAGATCATTTGCCAGTAACGGTTTACGGTTGTACGGGCAGTCAAAGGGTTTTTTTCATCAAATAACCACTGAGCCAGACCAAGACGGTTCTGCGGAAGGTTTTCGGGGAAGGGCATTACAATTTGCGGAGTAGCGGGTTTAACCTCCTCCATTGGAGCATCATACTGGCCCCGGTTGAGTACAAAGGTGGGTCGGCTCCCGGACATTTCTTCCATGATCATCACTTCATCAACCGTGTCAAGAGTGGCTATCAGTTCTCTGACAAATTCAGCTCGTTGCTTCTGAAGACCCTGTATTTTTGCCGATGAAACGATCGCATGATGCAATAATCGATGTTGTTCCTCTGAGGAGCTTTCCTTTCCTGCTAACTTACCTACCTCAAGTTCTGAAAGTACACGGTCATAAAGCCGAATTTCGTCTATAATGCCTTTGAAGATTCCATTATCACCAGTAAAAGATCGATAGCTTTTTGAAACTCTCAATGGCCGGTTTAACTCTTGATGAGCCCCCGAACTGATGGTGCGGGTGTTTTTATATAAGCGGTCATAGACCACGTCTGCCTGCACCTGTTGACCGTCGATAAACAGGTTCACTCCGGATGCCTGACCGCTACCATCATAAGAAAAAGCGACGTGAGTCCAGGTATTGAGTCTGATTGAATCCTGACTACGAAGGTGGATCAGATTATGTGGTAATGAACTGATCAATCGGAATGATAACCGATTACTGTCATCGAGAAAGAAATCCCAACCTCGCCAAAAGTTATTTTTGTCTCCGGCATTACCGATCATCACCTGGGTCTTGGTGGCTTGTTTTTTAATCGTATTAATCCACATAGCAGCTGAAGCGGTCACGTGAACATCCAGCTTTCCCTGATCCATTAAGTAAACTTCGTCGTACTCATTATTAAACACCAGCGCCTTCCCACTCAATCCATCCGTTACTGGGGGATTTCCGTTTGAATATGATTTTTTATTACCGTCGAATACTACCTGGTTAGGATTGTCCTTCCCTGTGGCTTTAGATTCAAAGGGAAAATAGCCAGTCAGACCTCGCTCCAATTGAACTACCGGTTTGTTAGTCAGGTAAGACTTCATGGATTCAATTTCCTTTTTACTATGGCTTATCTCCTGATTCAGATTGTTGATCTGTAGCTTGATCTCAGCAACTTTTTGCTCCGCCTCGGGTGAAAGTATTTGCATCAGAGGACCATAGTTTCCATCATCTCCTGTCATCCCGATCTCACGAACATTATTAAAAAATGCTGTCATCTGGTAATACTCTTTTTGAGAGATTGGATCAAATTTATGATCGTGACAGCGGGCACATTCCATGGTGAGACCCATGAGAGCGGTTGCTGTGGTGTTCGTTCGATCAGCGACATATTCCAACCTGAACTCTTCATCAATAGCCCCTCCTTCAGCGGTCATTGGGTGGTTACGGTGAAAAGCGGTTGCGAGTATCTGATCACGCGTGGGATCAGGCAACAGATCACCAGCCAACTGTTCTGTAACAAATTGATTGTAAGGCATGTTATCCCTGAAAGCATGAATAACCCAATCTCTCCAGGGCCACATATTTCTCCAGCCATCGGCATGTAAACCATGAGAATCCGCATAGCGGGCTACATCCATCCATTCAAGCGCTAGTCGTTCTGCGCAAGCGTCACTTTCAAGGAGTTGGTCAACAATTATTTCATAGGAATTTTGCCTGGTGTCTGCCAGGAATGCATCGATCGCTTCTATGTCTGGAGGTAATCCTGTCAGATCCATATAAAGACGCTTCAGGAGGATCTCCTTGCCAGCCTGGGTTGCAGGTTGGAGACCTTGTTGTTTTACCTTCCGTTGTATGAAGAGATCGATTTCATTGGTAACTATCCAATCAGCATTCTGAGCTGGTGGTATGGCAGGATTTGCCGGTGGAATAAATGCCCAATGTTTCTTGTACTCAGCGCCTTGTTCTATCCATTTGACGAGCAGGGCCTTTTCCCTTGCGGTCAGATTTAGTTTGGAATCCGGCGGTGGCATTTGGTACGTGGGATCCGAAGAAAAGATACGAGCACATAAAACACTTTTTCCAGGATTGCCTTCGACTATGGCGTGATAGTTATTTTCGAGTCTGGCTTTAGCTTCTTCCTCAATATCAAGGCGAAATCCGGCCTCACGGGCTCCTTCATCAGGACCATGACAAGAATAACATCGATCGGAAAGAATAGGTTTGATGTGAAAATTATAGTCAATCCGCGACGGTAGATTTTCATAGGCTGTGGTTACATCAGGTGGCATATCCGGTCCGCATGCAATAATCATCAGCACGATTAAACTGGCAAACCACTTTAAAATTTCTATTTTCATTGTGTTAAAAGGAAGACCTTGAAATTAATGAAAAAATTGGTTCCGCCCAGCTTTTGATTTCTATATTCGGACGTTCATCTGGAATGAATAGCTGATGAGACCGGTTAAAACAATGCTTGGAATAACGATCATGCTTTTGTCCTTATGGTTCTGTAAAGATGATGTCATCTCCAGGGAAGATGGATTGGCTTCCTATTATTCTGACTCTTTCCATAATGAAAGAACTGCCAGTGGTGAAAAGTATGACACCAGTTTATATACAGCCGCCCATCTGGACTTGCCTTTTGGACAAGAAGTGCGGGTGATCAGGAAGGACAATAATAAATCAGTAAAAGTGAGGATTAATGATCGTGGACCCTTTAATCGGAGAAGGATCATTGATCTTTCAAAAGCCGCTGCAAAAGAATTGGGAATGCTGGATGATGGGGTCATCGAAGTGACTCTCGAAATTCTGGCGAACTAGTGATGGTGGTGGATCAGTGCCTGGAAAGTAAATTAAAAACTGAAGAGAGGTCAAAATGAATTTTCAAGTATTTCTTAATTCGATTACTCAGCGTAAAATACCTGAGGAATTAAGCCAACCCCTGCTGGCTCTCTGGTACGACGGTTGCGATGACTGGGATCGGGCTCATGATATTGCTCAGGACATAGCCGGTAAAGACGGATCTGTTATTCACGCCTATCTTCACCGTAAGGAAGGCGACCAATGGAATGCGGGCTATTGGTATCGAAAGGCGGGAGAGGAAATGCCTCAAAAAGACCTCAAGACTGAATGGGAGGACCTTGTTCGTAGATTCCTGGAAACCTGAGTGATTGCAAACCAGGCAGATTATTGACAAAATAATTGTATCTTTTCAGGCTTAAAATTCAAAATAAAGAAGAATGAAAAGACGTCATGTGTTGAGGAATATGTCATTGGCTGCCGGAGCTATGGCTCTAAATAAAAAGGTATTGGGAGCAGCTACCAGTTCCAAACTTTTCGCAGGATCAAAAATTCAGCATTCTGTATGCCGGTGGTGCTACAATAGCATTGCCCTTGAGGCATTGTGTGAAGCAGCCCAGGAGATTGGTATCAAATCGATTGAAATAGTCGGTCCATCAGATTGGCCTACTTTGAAGAAGTATAATCTGGAATGTGCGCTGGGTACCGATTCCTTTGCCAGCATTTCGAATGGCTTCAATGAACCGAAATATCATAAGGACCTTCAAATGAATTACAAAGGTTTAATCACTGCGGCTGCCGATCAGGGGGTACCCAATGTTATTGTGTTTTCGGGCAATCGAAATGGGATGGATGATAAAGTTGGATTGGAAAATTGCGCTGTTGGTCTGGAACCACTGGTAAAGCATGCAGAAGATGCCGGAGTAATGATTGTGATGGAACTTCTCAACAGCAAGGTTAATCACAAAGATTATATGTGTGACCTTACTCCATGGGGCGTTGAACTGGTAGAGAAAATTGGCTCTCCCAATTTCAAATTACTATATGATATCTATCATATGCAGATCATGGAAGGGGATGTGATTGCCACTATAAGGGCATCAAAAGATCATATTGCTCATTATCACACCGGCGGAGTTCCTGGCCGGCATGAGATTGATGAGAGCCAGGAGTTGTATTATCCGGCCATTATCAAAGCTATCCAGGATACGGGATTTACCGGATACCTGGCCCAGGAATTTGTTCCGGCCAGAGAAGACAAGATTGCCAGTTTACGGCAAGGTGTTGAAATCTGTTCGGTATAGCAAACGATAAAACTATTTTTTGGATAGTAAGAAACTCAAGTGCTCGAGTGAAATTCGTACGGTCATTGTGCTTTGAACAAGGCCTTTTTCACATGATAGTGCGATCCCTACTACTGATCATCACGTTGCCGGTGATGATGATGTTCGCCTCCTGTGGAAAGAAATCATCTGAGCAATTCCGTGCAGATCCTCAGGTTTTACCTTTGTCACCGGTAGTACCTCTGGAGATTGGTATGAGAGCTCCGGATTTCAAACTTCCGGGTGTGGATGGGAGATGGTATAGTTTGAGTGATTTTAAGGAAGAGATTTTGGTGGTTGTTTTCCTTTCCAATCATTGTCCTTATGCTCAGGTCTATGAAGAAAGGCTCATTCGTTTCGCACAAGAATATTCTAAAAAAGGAGTCGATCTGGTAGCCATCTCCCCGAATAGTCCGCTTTCAACTCCGGATGATGTGATGGGTTACAGCGATCTTGACGATACTTATGAGGCCATGCAGATTCGATCGATTGCTCGGGCCTTTAATTTTCCCTATTTGTACGATGGTGATGATCAAAAGGTTTCAATTCAATTTGGACTGAATTCTATTCCGGAAGCCTTTGTTTTTAATAGAGATCGTGAGCTTCAATACCGTGGTAGAATTGATGTCACCCCTATCTGGAAAGCAGCAGATGCAGAAGATCTTCGAATGGTGGTTGATGCGGTGAAACGCGATGGTGAGATTATTCGGAGAGTAAGAGATTCACCAGGGTGTAAAGTGTACTGGTCCTGGGATCAGGTGGAAAAAGATGCTTTGTCAGAAGCATGGAATCTTGCACCGGTCAATTTAAAAATGATTGATCTGGATAGCATGAAAACTATATTGGTCAATTTTTCAGAAAAACTCCGGGTAATCAACTTCTGGGCTACCTGGTGTGGACCGTGCAAACAGGAATTTCCTGAATTCTTAAGAATGAAGAGAATGTACCGGCATAGATCGGTTGAATTTATTAGTGTAAGTCTGGATGACCCGGATCACTACCAGGAAGCGCTGGTTTTTCTTCAACAACTTCATGCTCCGGGAGTAAACTATTTACTCACGGAAGAAGAGAAAGATCTGATTCGGACGAAGGTATATGATCAGTGGGATGGAAGTCTTCCTTTTACC
>JBGTCB010000105.1:0-7820 GCA_041748995.1 Saprospiraceae bacterium
GACCGGGGAGGCATCGGTTTGTACAATGAAACCGCAAACAATTCCTGGTGGCTCAGTCCCGGGCCTTCTAATGATGCTGATCTTGGACTGTATTATCAATCGGGAAATAGTTTTATGAAGGTGGGTGAATTTTCCCGTACAAATGGTATGTATGCAGCGTTATCCGATCGTCGTGTAAAAGAGAATTTTTCTGTTTTATCGAATGTCCTCGCCGGTATTAAGGCTTTAAATGCCATGAACTATAATTATATTTTTGATAAAGACAAAAAAGCAGAGATTGGCTTTATAGCTCAGGATGTAGAAAAGCAATTTCCTGAATTGGTGAATCAAATGGATGGATATCTGGGAGTGAATTATTCCGGATTTTCGGTGCTGGCTATAAAAGCTATTCAGGAACAGCAGGAAATAATTGAAAAGCAACAATCCGTTATTGATCAGCTACTTGAACGGGTCACTAAACTGGAGGCAGTCAACGGGATAAAATGAAAACATTAATTGGATTTTTAATCATTTACTTTTGCTTAACCGGTCATGTTGTCGTATTGATTGGCCAGGATCATATTCCATTTTTAATTTCCAATGGAGGAGATGTACAAACCGATGGAAATCAAACGATTCATCTTGCCATTGGTGAACCGGTAGTGATTTCGAGCGATGGAGCCCAATTTATTGGTTTAGGATTCCTGCAGAGTCTAACCCGGTCTGAGCCCTGCCCTGTTGACGACCTCGATTGTCTTTGTGAACGCGATCCGGATAATCCGCAATGCATTGAGGTGACTCTCGATAATTTTAATTTTTTGATCGATGGTGCACATCAGATGATACCCCCACCGACTTTGCACATTGATGGACCTTTTCACCTGAGTGTCTTTAACCGTTGGGGAAAGCAGGAGTTTACCACCCTGGGCTTCGAAGAAATCGAGATCTGGGATGGCGTAAATCAGGATGGTCTTTTGCTTGAAAATGGAGTGTATTTTTATGTACTGGAAAATCCGGGTTGCCAAAATGGTAAATGCAAAGGTAGTATTACAATCCTTCGATAGATTTTATTAGAGTGATCCATCTTCTTTGGTTGTACTGTGGTAGCGAGTGGTATACAGTAAAATGCTTCTTAAATTCTTATATTACCCTGCGTAATAACCTTTCGTTTAAGGGATGACCATTAAGTACATTTTTTTTGATTGCTTCAATACCCTGATTGACGATTTTGATGAGACCGGTGATGAAAGTGGGATGAAACCACTTGCACACATTCCGGTAAAGCATGGCCTGTATGCCCATGCGTCGCATTTTTATGACGATTATATATTTTGGCGGCAACGCTATTGGTCAAATGGCAATCATAACGAAGTGCTGCTATCCGATCGTCTCCATCAGATCTTTACAGATAGTTTAAAGAAGTCGGGAAAGATGCTTGATGTAACCCCGGCTGTGGACGAAATGTTGTCGGTGTTTCATCATGTATTTCCTGACACGGTCCGTAAATCGTCAGAAATAAATCTGGTATTGGATCGTCTCCGGAATCGAATACCCATGGCTGTCGTTTCAAATTTTTTCCTGCCTGGATACCCTGAACAGATGTTAAAGAATAATCAATTAAATCATTATTTCGATTTTATTCTGGATAGTGCCCAGATGATGTATAAAAAACCGGGAAAGGAAATTTATTGGGAGGCCATTCAAAGAGCAGGGATTCCCGACAAAGAATTGCACAAGGTTTTATTTGTGGGAGATAATTTGAGAAATGATGTACTCACTCCACGGGAAATGGGCATGCAGGCCTGGTATTTTGACCGCTCGGATGTCAGGCCAGGATTACCAACACCACCAGGGATTAAATCATTTAAAAATTGGAGTGAATTTAGTGAGATGATCTGGGAGGTTGTTTAACTGTTTAATTGATTGAATGGTGTTTTGGTGTTGTGGTGTTGTGGTGTTTCCGAAGAAACCAGGATAATCATCAATTAGTCTCATCGCATTGAATGGTGCTTCGGTATTTTGTATTTTGGTTTAATTCTTTAATTGTTTAATTGTGCGGTCAATGGAAACCGCGAGTAACTCAGGGTTTCTTCCCCGAAGGGAATAGGTGGTTCCTGATTGGTCAGAATGTCCCCTTGAGGGTCCCTTGAGGGGGCAGGGGGGTGGAAGAAGTAATTAAATTGCTTAATTGTACTTCATCATTATTTTAACCATATATATTTTCTTACAAACATTTTAATGCACTTTAATCTGTTCCGTTAGGATCAACGATAAGCTGTCTAATGCACCAGCTTCAAAGAGACTGTCATAATTCATGATGTAGAGAGACTCCTCTTTCTGTTTATAGTTGATGAAGTCTGCAAACCGAATGCCTTCGATTTCTCTGACATTGATCGCTTTGCGAAATCTCGAACCACCACCATCTGTGAGGTAATTGTACGCCAGATAATCCATGGTATGATGGTCCCGGTGAAACCAATAAAGAAATACGTCTTCAAAATCCTTTCCTCCTCCTTCCTGCCTGAAAGTGACCTTGATTTTATCGTAAGGTTCCCCCATAATCATGCCCTCCCCCACATATTCACTTTGTACGGCAGGATCCTGCAAAAAGTAGGGAAGCAATGCAAAATAAATCACGGAATTAACAGAATTTGAAAATGCCTTCTTTCGTTCATCCGTGATATTACTCTCCACACCGCCTATATAACGCACGAAGGCATCATTGGCAAGCACATCGCGTACCAGTTGACCAGTAGTATCGGTAAAAATGCGTTCATAGGTAAATAGTCCTCCATCCCTTTTGGATTTGTAGGTGCGTTCTCTGAAGACAAATTCAATGTCATGTTTATCTAAATGCCTGCCTCCATGGGCCTGAATCGCTGCTTCGATCACGCGGCCTGATTCAGCATCACTGTTATTATGGGGTTGATTTTTCGTATGTTTTGTCTGATCATTGCAACCATAGCCACCTGCCAGGACAAGGCTCCATATCGCAAAAAGTAAGGTTTTTTTCATATGCTGACAAAGGTCGCAACACTTCATAAATTATCCATCATATTCTGGAGATAATTTGTAATGTGGCGGATTTTTCGATATGAACCTTTACAATCCATTTTGTGGACGTTGCAATTTTTTGTGGGGTAAGGTCGAAGCATTAGCATACTATACAAAATTACCGGTGCCTCCCAAATATTGTGTTGTGAAGTATTTTTCAAGAAATTTTTCGATATTCTCTGAGCCTAGTTTCCGGATGATTTTCGCGGATGATAATCCAAACCGTAAAGCATCCTGTTCCGGTTTAGAAATAATAATCCTTGAATCACCAAAGTATCCGGTAAGGTCTTCGTCAGATTTGTCCATAAATCGCTTTACATCACCAAGAAACAACATCAGGTCAGAAGATTTCGGATAACTATCAAAAGGATTCATAATGCCATCGTAATCACTCCCGATGCAAATCATATCCCAGGCTTTCTTATTTCCGATGGTGGCAACAATATGAAATACATTCGTCAAAAATAATTTTATATATTCCTGCCGGAGCAACACCTTGTATTCTGCCTCCCGGTGATCATGCCATTGGATAGCTTCCTTAATTTGCCGGAAGATCTCAGTCGCTTCACCACCAGGCATGCGGCCCTCGTGCGGAGCCAAACCAATAATACCGTCTGATTCGTAGATTTTGACAATATCTTCATTATAAAGGTTGATCGACCAATGACTGATGTATCCAAATGTATCATTGGAGTTGGTGTCGGATCCGGTAAAACGGGCTTCCGGAAAACCATTGACCGATCCATGGCTGAATATAACCGGAATATTGTCACCCAGAGCCCGTTTGCCTTCTACTATCTTGTAGTATTCTTTACGGGCAGTAAGACTCATGTGTTTCACATCGATCAATACCCGTCTTTGGGTACCCGATTTATCTAAAAGATTCACAATAACTTCATAGCCCAGGGGTGTAATTCCGTCATTTAATGCCGCCTCCTGATCAAGAAAATCATCCATCCCGGGAAAGATACCCGTGCCCTCTTTATAGGATTTTGCATGACCGGTTAAAAAATTGTTGTACATATGGGCCAGAGTAATGAAAAAAGGGGTGTGGTTTTGCTGAAATGCTTTGATTTGCATTTGACCCTTAATTCTTTTTATATTCTTTAAATAGGCCTTGCGGATCAGGTCGGTTTCTTCGGGAGTGAGGTGATGATATTCTTTATGGATAATTGCATTCCGTGGCAGAGATGCCAGACTGTGACCACCTTCCATAGTCAGAATTACAGCAAGAGTGTCTGGGTGATTTTCGATTACCTGCCGGTAATCCGTAAAGTTACTGACGATCGTCATTTTTGCATTTTGCTGACCGGAAGTGTTCACACTATTTTTGATAAATTCATACTCCGGGTAAGTCTCTTCTTCATAATAATCAATCGCATGATCCTGGTTTATATCATTAAATAAGCGGTTAATTTTAGCAAGTGGAATTCCGGTAAGTGAGGCTGCCAGTGGTGGCATATGTTTCGGTTTAAACACTTGATTTAAAATGGCATTACGAATGGGATGAGGAGAATTCTTTCTCTTATACAGCCAGCCTCTTTCCATCGGATGAATTACAAGAAATACTCCCCTGACTTTACCTTTGAATAAAGTGTCAAAGTTTGACTGCGAGCTTCGGGCAGTTTCCGCAATGACCGGTTTAAGTTCATTGGGTACTTCGGCAAATAAAAGCGGATTTTCATCAATGGATTCCCAAATAGTGATCTGGGGATTTTCTTCGCGGTTATTATACGGTTTAAAAGAGGAATGACAATGAAGGTCAGCGATGTATGTGGCCATATAAGCTATTTTCTTTGGTAAATCTGTTTTCTCTTGTATCTCCGCAAAAAGATATGAAAATTTCCACCAATCGCTTCCTAAACCCAGTGCTGAAAATCCCGGAGGGTTTTAAGATGAAGCGGAAATACCCGGGTGCTTTCCATGGGTAACTCGGTGTCCTGATAATGAACCAGGGATAACAATTTCGGAGATAAAGTAAAAATAATGCTTTCTTTTGTCAGGAGACCTCTGGCTTCCTGTAATAAAGATCCCAACTTGTTTTTATTTAGTTGTTTTTTAATGGTACCCAAAACCATAAAGAAATCATTATCCTGATAACCATCTGCATTCCACTTGTGACAAAGCTGATATTGTTGAAATTGCTTTCTCCAATGGTACAAAGCCTGGCTTGATTGATACCCTTCCGGAGTTGCAGTCACCGGCCAGCCATTAATTACAACCCGGTTGGCATGAATAGAAAATGACTGCATATAGGGACTCTCACCCCGGCTTTCAAATCCATAATCAACATCCCTCTCGTAGCCTCCCATTTGAATGGTGACCGATGGTATTTCTTTGATCAAAAATCTGGATAATTTTTTCCAGTTAACTGGAAAAACCCTGATTTGATTTTCTATACACCACTTGCTGTATAACATGTTGTCAACGTTGACGGTTTCCATGCCGATGATTGTAGCATGCACCTGCTCCGGTTTATACGGTTGAAATGCATCCTTTAGAGAATGAAGCACCAGAGACTGGACTTTTTCTATAATGGAGGTCAGTGATTGTGGTTTATCTCCGTAACAGGAAACCAGAGAAGTGGGCATGAGAAAAAATTATCTTAAGAATAGTAAGATAAAAATTTTAACCTGGGGCATGCAATGGATTTTTGTCCCGAAAGGAAGTGCTACCCGTTTTGAAAGCAATGTCACCCCTGTGAGGTGCGACACCGCAATGCAGGAATTAAGCTGTTGCACCTTTAAGGGGTGACAGCTTTTCGGTTAGGTGGAAATTTTAAAGCGGGGCTACTCCTCTATCCTTTGGGTTTTTGATATTGACAGTTGTTTACTAAAAATTCTCCGAAGTGCCAGTAATCCAAAGGCAGGTCCAAAAGCCAGAAATATCAGGATATGGTGAACGTCTATCATAGCTGATAAATAGCCGATAGTCTGAATGCTGATTATGGTAATGGAAAAACCGATGCAGTTAGTCAGGGTTAAAGCGGTTCCAATATATTGTCGCGGAGCGGTTTGTGCTACCAGGGTTGAAAATTGGGGAGAATCTCCTGCAACCGTGATGCCCCATATCAACAGAAAAATCAGAAAAAATGCAGGACTAAAACTGAAGGCCAATGGTGAGATCAGGCAACAGAAGCCTGAAACTGTTAATTGAAGCACAGCAACCTGAGCGCTTCCTATTCTCGAAGCGAGATAACCTCCACCTACACATCCCAGGGAGCCGGAAGCAATCAGGACGAAAGACCAAAACGGAATGGACACTGAGCTCCCGTGATTTTGAAAATAGTAGGTCAATATGAAGGGAATAAATGCCCAGAAGGTATATAGCTCCCACATGTGGCCAAAATAGCCAAAAGCTGCCGGCCGGAAATTACGCACGCGAAAAATTTCGGCAAATGCATTCAGCTTTAAGGGTAGGCCTCTCATGCGGTGCGGCCCGTCCGGCACAAAAAGAAAAAGAAGCCATCCACCGGCTACTGCGATCAGAGAGATGATCCACAGGATGGTCTGCCAGGACCAAACGGTACCATAACTGCGCACAAGATGAGGAAAAGCCGTACCCAATACCAATGCACCTACCAGATAACCCAGAGCTTTTCCCAATTTTCCCTGATACCAGTCAGAAGCGATTTTCATACCGACAGGATAGATGCCGGCCAGAAAAAAGCCGGTTAGAAAACGATATATCCAAAGAGAAGCAACCCCAAAGGGTGCCAAAATCAATAAAATATTAAAAAAGGCTCCCAGCATCGCCGATGTGAAGAATACCTTGCTGGGAGAAAATCGATCCGCCAGATTAAGAAAAGCAAAGATCAATGTTCCGGCAATAAATCCGAGTTGAACTGCCGAAGTCAGATTGGCTAAGGCCTGATCTCCCAGATGGAATGTTGCAGTGAGTTCAGGAAGAACGGCATTACCGGCAAACCATAAAGCTGTACCGCAGAATTGTGCCAGGACGATGACCGGTAGAATATACTCCGGTACACCGTCATTTGAATGGATTTTCATTTTATTTACTCAGACTTACACGAAAAAACACCGATCGATCATAGTTAATTCTAACGCCACTAATTGGTAGACTTAATTAGCTTGCATTTCCATCTGTCTGCGCTCAAAGGCAAGCACTTCCAACGCTTCCTCCTGACTTATCTTGCCGGATGGCGATATCAGGCTGACCAGTACACCACATAAAGTGGCCATAATTATGGAAGGTATTACCGGATTTCCCCAATATAGATTCCAGGTATCAATCTGGATAATAGTCACTGAGGTGAGTCCACCGCCAATGAGTGCAGCAATACCACCCTGCCAGGTAGCCCGTTTCCAATATTTCCCCATGATACTGCAAACAAATAACCCGCTCATAATAATGGAAATCATATACTGAATATAATTGATAATATCCGTGGCATATAGAGAAAATAGCAGCGCTGCCATATTAATAAACACGAGACCAAATCTCGAATACTTTAATGCATTTTCCCTGGCCGGCATTTTACCGGTAAACAGCACATATAAATCCCGTAGAAAAATTGAAATGGCTGCAATGGCATCCGAACTTGCGGATGACATAGTAGCGCTTAAGCCTGCAATCAATACAATCATACCTAACACAGCAGGAAGTACTTCGGTAGCCATGAAGGGAAAAGCATAATTCGAATTCTCAAGGTCCGGATTCAGCTGAAATGCACTCATTCCTATGATAGCCGGTATAAAAGAAAACAACAGATAGACGGCTCCACTGGTGAAAAAACTGTTCTTGACCGTGCGAATGTTTCTTGAAGA
>JBGTCB010000106.1:0-5632 GCA_041748995.1 Saprospiraceae bacterium
GACTGTGCTTCATCAAGGGGAGAGATCCAAAAGTAGAGAGCGGAAGTGAATACGCTGATCGCTACAGCTATGCCCAGATTTCTCAACGATTTGATGATCAATGCAAAGTCATTAATACCCACTCCCAGTCCAATTCCCATGATGGGGCCCATCAGGGGAGATATTAACATTGCACCAATCACCACCGCGGTGCTATTTACATCGAGACCGACGGACGCTACCATAATTGCAAACATCAATATCCAGAGATTTGCACCCTTAAAGACCACATTTTGTTGAATTTCATTCGAGATTTGCTGATTATCTGCCTTACCTTCTCGCAAGTCAAAGCGATGCTCTATGAACAATTTGAGGCTGATAAGTAGGGCTTTAGTGGAGAACTCTCTATGCGGCATTACTTTTTATTCTCGTATAAAGATCCAAGTATAATACTTTTTGGTTATATATTTTCGGCAAGTGGGAGATACTCCTGTTGAGGTAAAACCATCGTCGACACTAATTTATCGACCAGTTGGTCTAAGGGGTTATTCTCATTTCCCTAATCTTTCTGAGAATCCTATTTTATAACTAGGGATCTGTGATGGATTTGAATTCACAGTCAGCGGTTAGCTATGGATTTGGACTTCATGCTCTCTGGCACCTCCTGGTATCTATTTTGGATTTTATCAGAAAGATTTAGGTGGCTTCCGACACAATATTTTCCAGGGTTTGTCCCTTATAGAATTCAAGGTAGATACTACCTTATCGTCCGTCAATAAGACCAATACTACAAGACGGATTATCCACACTCAGACACTTTTTTGGAACAATAATTTCTGTAGGTACCATTTGTATCATGAATGATTGCTGTGTTATGATGAAGGGTCTGTGCTTTGTTTTTGAGAGATATAATCGAAAGCTCCTTTGGGCGGTAACCTATCTCGTTTTTCTCCCTGTAAACTTAAGGAGAGGTTTTTTAAGATTCCTGCTTCTCCCTGTCGCTGTTCTATGCATTGATTGCACCGCCTATGGTGCTAACCGATACTGGGTGGGAGCCTCAACAGGAAACTGGAACAGTACCGCTAACTGGTCGGGTCAATCAGGTGGGTCTTCCGGTGCCTCGGTACCTGGTGCCGGTGATGTTGCGATATTTAACTCCGGTGGTCAGGCTAATTGTACGGTCAATGTAAATGTGACTATACAGGGCGTCATCATTTCATCATCTTATAATGGAACCATTAGTCTGAATCCGGGGATCAGCATCAGCATCACAGATTCTGGTTTTTCTCAAACAGGTGGAACCTTCATGGGCAATGACGGAGATATTCTGATCAATGGAGGATTTGATGTGGTCGTTGGTCACTTTACAACCAATGGGATCCTTAATATCGGTGATTATTCTACACCGGCACCCCCACCTGATATTTACATGGGTTTTGAAAGTAATCTGGAACCCCACGATGAAGTAGACCCCCGGGCACCAGATCCAAATGGCTCCGGAAACGGTTGTCTGCCACCCTATGCCTGGAATCAATACTATGTGAGGGACGTTTGTGTTTCTCCCACCGTTGAACTCAATCACTTTGCCATTCACCGCTCCACCAGCCAATACCGGAGTGGCAATCACAGTCTGCGATTTTATCTCAAACCGACGCCTCTCAATCAATGGCCCTCAGGAGAAGCAACACACCGGGCTGAGCTCGGACCGCTATACAATTCTCCGGTAAATCATTATCCTGCCGAAGGTGAAGAAGTTTGGTATGGCATGAGTTACTATTTCCCGGATAATTTTGTATTTGCTCCCGCTTCCATTGAAAACGAGATCCGGTTTGTTATATCGCAATGGCAACATGGTTCAGGTGGTTCGGCGATCATTGCTTTGGAAGTCATAGGAGATAAGATCATGTTACAACGTCAGACGGGGAACAGTACCGGTCCAACCTGGATTACACCAGACACCATTGCCACTATCCAACGCGGCCAATGGATGGACTTTGTAGTCAGGGTCAAATGGGCAAAAACCGGGGGCATTGTGCAGTGTTGGGTCAACGATCAGTTGCAGATTTCTTTGTCTAACACACAAACGGTCTACAACGATCTGAATAAAGGAGGTGGTTTTAAGATGGGTATTTATTACTGGCGATGGAAAGAAAAGATTAATGTAGAACGGACCTTGGATGCCGGGATTACACACCGGGAGTTTTTCATGGATGAGGTCAGCCAGTATAAGGGAGTAGATGGGTATTTGTCAGTAGTACCTGGGAGGTAGGTTCAGGTCAGGTGGAAATTGTATGTTCCATACCAATCTCTATATTCATCATATTCCTAAAGCAATCCCTGAGTTCCAGTCATGGGTATTGACCATCGATCGTATTAGAGCTCACACTTAAGTGCTGCAGCTACTGATTCTTGACCAAATTTGAGAAATGCATTATCCGGGTTTAAGCCATCACCTCCAGAATAGGTCTTCCCTTGCCGTCAGGTGTGGTGTAAAATGGCCGGCCTTCAATGACATAGTTGGTCTCATCATCCATGCCAAGGAGGTGATAAATGGTCTGGTGCACCTGATCGATAACCACAGGTTCTGTGGTAGCCCGGAAAGGTCTTTCTTCGGCGGTTTCACCCATGACGTAGCCTTTTTTAATCCCGCCTCCCCAGAGCAACATCGAACTACCATCAGTAAAATGGCGATGCATACCGTAGTGTTTTAATTCTTCTACATGATCCGGGACCTCCACCTGATCTTTGACATTTTCTCCCGGTCTGCCTTCCATGAGCATGTCGCGGCTAAATTCGCTGGCAAGAATGACGAGGGTACGATCTAATAAACCCCTTTCTTCCAGCTCGAGAATTAACTTGGCGACTGGTTTGTCGATGATTTGTTTCATTCCTGCCAGGCGGGTATGACCATTTTCATGGGTATCCCAACCCAGGAAAGGTTCGTATTCGGTGGTGACACTGATGAAGCGGGCACCATTTTCCACTAATCGGCGGGCTAGCAGACATCCCAGTCCAAAGCGGCCGGTATTATATTGGTCGTACGTCTCTTTGGGTTCTAATGAAAGATTGAAGGCGGCTACTTCGGGAGATTTCAATAGCTGATAAGACCGCTCCATACTTCGTTCTATGGACTCATGATGATACGAGCTGGCGTAATCCCCAAAAGGGGACTCCCGGATCATGTCACGGTAGAGTTTATCCCTGGCTTCAAATCGCTTCAAATCCATGCCTTTGGGTGGACTGACACTCTCTAGGCCCTGACTGGGATCTGGTATGGCAAAGGGTCCGTACTCTGTACCCAGGAATCCGCCTGAATGAAATGCTTTTAACTCCTCTCCCTCACCGACGGTCATGCGTTGACCGATATCGATAAATGGTGGCATGACGGGATTGACCGGACCCAACTCTTTGGCCATCCAGGCGCCCAGATGGGGTGGTTGTACGGATTGCGGAGGCTCGTAACAGGTATGCCAATGATATTGGTGCCGGGTATGAAGAATAAATCCCAGATCAGCGGAACGGTAGGAGCGGATGATCGTACCCCGGTCCATTACCTGACCAATCGACTGCAAACCCTCGCTGAATGAAATGCCATCCAGCACAGTGGGCACAGACGGAAATGTACTATAGACTTTTTTACTCTCCATTCCTTTTTCAAAAGGGGTGTATAGCTTAGGGTCAAATGTTTCGGTATGACACATACCACCCGCCATCCAAAGCAGTATGACATGATCCGCTTTAGATTCCCGAATCACCTTGTTGCAGGATGTTAAAAAAGGTAGGCTGCTCAGACTGGCACCCATCGCAGCGAGTCCGGCAGTGCCCATCTGAGATAGAAATTTTCTCCTTGATGATTCTTCTGTCATGGATAATCTCGTTTAAATAAGGTGAAATTCAGGTAACATGAGCAATGACCAGATCACATCTTCCCACGCTTCTTGATGGTTATCGGGTCCAATTAAATTCAGAAGTATTTCAAGTTCTTCTTTTTGAGGATTTCTTCCGAGCAACTGAAAGAAAATTTTTGAAATTTTCTCTGCGTCATCGCCCGGTTCGTCTTTCCAGATTTCCGCTCCCCTTTTTATATTTTCGGCAAGCATGTCATCGTTTGATAGCATCATAGCCTGCAGGAGCGTCGCCTCGTCATTTCTTTTAGTGGTGACATTTTCCCGGGTAGGGCGACCCAGTGCCAGCGTAAAACGATCGAGGGCTACCAGGGATGCCCGGGGTGTTTCGGTGGCGGTGTTTTCAAAATTGAAGTTCACCAAATATCCCCAAACTCCTTTTTCTCCGTAGGATCTCACTTCTTTCCAGGTGGTGTCGATAAATGAATATTTTTTCCAGTCATTTTCCGGCATCGTGTCCGTACTGATCCATGATTTATTGGATATAATAAATAAATCTTCCTCAGGATAAGTAATTTTAAGCGTCATCAATATGCCGGCAGGATTAGCAATTAAGCCATCGTTTATTGCTTCTATTGCGATGCAATTATCCTCTTTTAACATCGGATTATTGATCGTGGTTTTTACCACCTTACGCCAGTCATTACCATGGGTGATTTCCTGATCATTGAGAAAAAGTCGAAAAGATGAATCAACAGAAATAATTAATTCGGCTCTTTCAATCATTTCCGGATTTTTAAGATTGAATTTTTTCCGAAACCACCTGACACCTGGTTTCGGTAAAACTTCACGATCCACTTCGATTTCGCGGTGCCAGATCCAATTGGGATTTCCTACCGGTTTCTGCTGAGTAAATTGTACTCCGTGATAAAATGGATAAATGTTTTGAGAGAAAGCATCCACAAATTGCTCGGCACTGATACGACGGGGTACCGGGCCTCGAAAAATATAATCTTTTTTATTGAGTTCATCCGGTGATGAAAACATGACCGGAGGCAAACGATAGGTCTTCGAGGTCAGAATTGTTTTTAATAAAATCTTTAAATCGTAGTTCTGATCAATAAAATCGGCCGCAAGCCAGTCCAGTATTTCATGACTCCAGGGTGCCTGGTCCATATCATCAACTGAGGCAATCAATCCGCGGCCAAAAAGCCGGTCCCATATCCTGTTGACCATCGTACGGTACAGGCGGCCATTTTCAGGTTTGACCATTATCTCTGCCAAAGAAGCAAGTCGCTCATCCAAACTATCACCAACGACCGGACCCAGTTCGGGAAAAATAAATTCAGTCGAAGTAAGGACTCCGGTTGCTTTATCGCATTGATAAATTTCCAGTGTTGTATCAGCAAATACGTTGGCAAATGAATAAGCCTGTGCAAGACTGACATTATTTACAAAACTATTATGACATGATGCACATTTTAGATTTAATCCGAGCAGTGACTGCGAGATATTTTGAGCAGCCTGGAGTTCAGTACGCTGGCTGGCATTCACTACCCCTCGCCATTGAATTCCTGCGATAAATCCTTCGGATTCTTCTCTGGGATTAATTAATTCCTCTACGATCTTGTTATAAGGTATATTATCATAAAGGGCACAATAAAGCCAGTCCGTTATTTGTTTTCGTCCTTTGGTAATAAATCCGGTGCCTGTATAATCATTGCGCAATAAGTCATTCCAAAAGCTTAACCAGTTTAATGTATAATTTTTCTCATCGGCCAGTAGATTATCAACGAGACGGTTATATT
>JBGTCB010000107.1:0-12070 GCA_041748995.1 Saprospiraceae bacterium
AAATTCGTGGAGTCATTGAATGATGATCAAAAAGCTGCAGCAACTTTTGAAGTAAACGACACCAGTCGTGAAATATGGCACTTTCTTCCGGTGGCGGATTTTGGAAGATATGGTCTGCCACTCAGCGAATTGGATGATGCCCAGGATCAATTGGTCCTCGATCTGGTTAGGGCCTCGTTAAGTGAGGAGGGTTTTGAAAAAGCTCATCAAATCATGGAGTTAGAGGTGGTGCTGAAGGCTATGGAAAATAACTCACCCAGGAGAGATCCGCAACAGTATCATATCTCTGTCTATGGTACACCATCCCTAAAGGGTATCTGGAGTTGGGGATTTAGTGGTCATCACCTTTCTATACATTTTACCATGGTTGATGGTAAAATAGCCAGTACACCAACCTTTTTGGGAGCGAACCCGGGTGAGGTACGTGAAGGCGATAAAAAGGGATTAAGAGTTCTGGAAAATGAGGAAGAGAAAGGTCTGACCCTCATTAATGCAATGTCTGATGAACAGAAAGAGACTGCAATATTCTCGGCAGAGGCACCTTACGAAATACAAACGGTGGCTCATAGCCATGTTGAGCCTCTGGATAAAGCCGGTATTAAATACATGGAGCTTTCCGGGATACAGAAAAATATGTTGAAGGATCTCGTTGAAGAATATATTTCGGTGATGCCGGAAGAAGTAGCGAAAAAGAGGAGAGAAGCGATTGAAAATGATGGTTGGGATGAGGTGTATTTTGCCTGGGCCGGTGTCACAAATCGCAGTGCCGGTCATTATTACCGGGTGCAGGGACCAGGTTTCCTGATTGAGTTTGATAACACGCAGAATAATGCCAATCACATTCATTCGGTCTGGCGTGATTTTAATGGTGATTTTGGACGAGACCTGATTAAGGAGCATTACAAAACCTCCCACTAAAAGGAACGGAATCACTGTTAAATGCATGGTGGAGGATTGGTGGGATTGATGTATAATCACGTAGATATTCCCTCAGGAAGGGAGTCGAAGGCCTGGTTAATCTGGGATCAAGATCATTTCCTGGATAGATTCATATACATTAAAAAAAATTCATATATGATGAATTCGAACCGTCGGAATAAAATTTGGTGAGTGCAAATTTCAATAAATGGGATTTTTTTATAACCAACTTTTTTCCTATTTTGAGCATCCTATCATTTATATTACCAAAAATAAATTTGAAAAATTATGAAGACTGTTCAAATGCTATGGGTCTTTCTTTTAGCAACAGCTACGGTATCAGCTCAGGATGCAACAACGGAAACCGCTGCTGGTGTTTACAACGATGGACTGACGGCACTAAAGGCAAAGGACTATCCGAAAGCTTATGATCTGATGCTGAAAGCTATTGGAATTGCTGATCCTTCAGCCGATGCGCAGGTTCTTAAACTGGCAAAGCAGAATGGCTCAATTGCAGCCTATTATGCCGGAAATGAAGACCTGAAGACAGATAAATTTGATGAAGCCATGCTGAAATATGAAAAAGGAATTGAATTAAATCCCAATTCCTATACAAATTTTTATGGTAAAGCCAAGGCTCTGGATGATGTAGGTAAAACCAGTGATGCTGTAGGCGCCTACATCAAAGCAGCTTCGGTTGCCACTGCAACGGATAAGGCTGACAGGGCGGAAAAGTATCTTAGCCGGGCGGCCAATATGGTTGCGGTGAGCTATGGTGATAAGAAATATGACGATGCAATTGCTGCGGGTGAGATTTATCTGGAAGCTCATGAATCGGTGGATGTCAGCTATTATTTGGCTAAATCATTGATAGAGAAAGGTCAGGTTGCTGAAGCATTGCCACATGCGGAAAAAGCCCATGAATTAGGCGGAGTGACGGAAGAAGGAAAATATGTGTTGGGTCTGGCTGAAGTATATGAAGCTGCTGGAAATAAAACCGCTGCTGCCAATACGTACGGTAAAGTTCCTCAGGGAAAGTATTACGATCATGCTCAATATAAAGCGGGTCAGCTGAAGTAAGAGGTTCAACGATAAAACTTAGAAGATAGGGCTTCCATAAGGAGACCCTATTTTTTTTTGCCCATATCCGAACATTTGTTAGCTCGATTGTAGTATTTTGTTTCGGAGGTTTGAACACCATTTTCCCAAACAATTACCCTTTCTACCAGCATGCAATTTGTGACATTTTTTCTTTTTATGGCGTTTGTAGCCGCATATGCAACCTGGTCACTTCGTAAAGACAAATTAAACACGCAGGACGGATACTTTTTAGGAGGCCGGAGTCTTACCGGAATTGTCATTGCCGGATCTATGCTGCTCACGAATATCTCTACGGAGCATTTGATAGGACTCAATGGTTCGGCATATAAAAATGGAGCAATAATTATTGCCTGGGAAGTCACTTCTGCATTGGCTCTGATAGCCGCCGCCCTTTATTTTATTCCACGCTACCTGAAAATGGGATTAACCACCATTCCTGAGTTCCTGGAAAAGAGATTTGATGGATTTACCCGAACGATTATTGCCCTTTTATTAATTATTTCATTTGTCACCACGCTTCTTCCCATTGTGTTGTATACCGGAGCCATCAATATTGAGAGTCTTTTTGATATCTCCGTTTTACTGGATGTCAGTAAACAACAAGGCATGTGGATCACGGTACTGATTGTAGGGATCGTGGGCTCAGTATATGCAATTTTCGGTGGTCTTAAAATGGTCGTCTATACCGATACGGTAAACGGTGTTGGTTTGTTGCTGGCTGGTTTGGCAGTACCCCTTATTGCGCTGTGGGATATAGGTAATGGGGATATCTGGTCAGGGTTATCAAAGGTTTATGATCATGCTCCGGAGAAATTTAATGTTGTTAGTAATGAACCGGCAGTTGGACCGGGAAGCCGGGAGTCGATATTACCTTTCCAGGTGCTGTTTTCCGGACTGATTATCAATCAACTTTATTTTTGGACCATGAATCAGTCGATTATCCAAAGGGCATTGGGAACGGTCAGTTTGAAAGAGGCTCAAAAGGGTTTGCTATACACGGGTATACTGAAAATCTTAATTCCCCTGGTCATCATTCTACCGGGCATTATCGGTTATTATTATTTTGAAGACTCACTTTATGATGCACAGGATACGGTTTACCCCATGCTGTTAAAGAAAGTACTTCCTTTATGGATGACAGGATTTTTTGTAGCGGTGGTGATGGGTGCCGTATTAAGTACATTTAATAGTGCACTAAATAGCGCCGCCACCGTTTTTAGCCTTGATCTGTATAAGCGCTATTTTAATCAGGCCGCCGGTGAGTTTAAGTTGGTGCGAATCGGAAAGTTGGTATCTGCTGTTTTGGCGGTATTTGCTATTGGTGTCGCACCCTATGTAGCCAATGCACCGGCCGGATTATACCAGTTATTACAACAATTAAATGGTATTTTTTTCATCCCGATTGCCAGTGTTATTTTGGCTGGTTTTTTCTTTTCCAAAGTATCCGCAACCGGTGCAAAAGCCGGTCTTCTTTTTGGATTTGTTTTTTATATCACTATGAATTTTATTCTGAAGGTCAATTTACATTTTGTCCATATCTGGGGGATTGAATTTGTTCTCAACATCCTGGTGATGCACCTGGTATCCATGATTAAACCCAATAAAAATCCTTTTAAAATCACGGATGTAGGTGCAGTCAACATGGAACCCTGGAAATATGCCAAAGGTTTAAGTCTGTTGCTGGTTTTGGTCACGATTCTCATTTATGTACTTTTGTAAATGCCACCATCAGGAGACTGGTATAATACTCAATTGAGACCCTTTTATTTCATTAATCATTTAAAGATAATTGTATTTTTAATTCAGTAAATGCGTTTCACCTGTGCTTCCAGTCCCTGAATGACTTTCGCAATCCTCGCAACCTACCTGGCTGCCCAGTTTGCACTTGGGTATTACCTTTCCACGCGGATCAAAACCGAAGATGATTACCTTATAGGAGGGAGGAGTCTGGGAATGGGACTGGCTACTTTTTCAATTTTTGCAACCTGGTTTGGAGCCGAAACTTGTATTGGTGCAGCAGGAAGAGTATACAGCGAAGGTCTTTCAGGAGGCACCCATGATCCCTTCGGCTACGCACTCTGCATACTATTTATGGGCTTGTTTATTGCAGTACCGGTATGGAAGCTGAAACTGACGACCATTGGTGATCTTTACCGGTTAAGGTTCGGAGGTGTCGTCGAGCGAACGGCATCCATCATCATGATTCCAACCTCTTTACTATGGGCGGCTGCCCAGATCCGGGCATTTGGTCAGATATTATCTGCCATGTCCGGACTTGAAGTCACCTTGATGATTACTCTGGCAGCTTTTTTCATTATTGCATATACATTTCTGGGTGGTTTACTTGCCGATGCCTGGACAGACCTGATTCAGGGCATTGCCATGGTAATTGGATTGATCCTTCTGGCTCTGGTCCTGATTATTGGTCATGGAGGTGAACTTTGGCAAGCAATACCCATAGAGCGGTTGACTTTAATCCACAAAGACTTCAGCTTTCTGGATGTAATCGAATCCTGGTCGGTTCCTATCCTTGGCTCCCTGGTGGCCGCAGAATTGATTACCCGGGCTATTGCATCACGCACTGCTGAGATTGCCCGCAATGCTTCCATTCTGGCTTTTTTTATATATATTCTGGTGGGGGTAATCCCTGTGTTTGTTGGTCTGATCGGACCACAGGAGATCAGTGATTTGGAATATGGTGAGCAGATTTTACCCTTGATCGCTGAAAAATATTTACCCGATTTCCTCTATGTTTTATTTATTGGTGCTTTATTATCAGCTATTATTTCAACCGTAGATAGTGCGTTGTTGACGTGTGGTAGTTTGACGTCCCATAATATAATCTTACCTCTAATCAGCGATAAAGTGGAGATCGGAGAAGGACAAAAGGTCAGAATGGCCAGACACAGTGTTCTGATTTACGGTATCGTTGCCTATGTGATAGCCCTTTATGCCGATGGAGTTTACCAGTTGGTGGAGGAAGCCTCATCATTTGGTAGCGCAGGACTGGTCGTGGTTTTATTTTTCGCTCTGTATGCAAAGAACTGGTCTCCACTAGCCGCTATGCTAAGCCTCCTGGGTGGAGTTATAACCTATATCGTTTGTGCACATCTGTTCGAACTGGCACACCCCTTTATTATTTCTTTATCTTTTGCTTTGGGATTATATCTTTTGGGAAATTTTCTATCTCCCGCATCTTCAATAAATCTGGTTGAGGACGTTGAGCTAAAGGGAGTGTCGTAAATTAAACCAACCGGATTTATTTTTTCTTTTTGCTGGATTTAGCCAGAGGATTGTAATCCAAACTCAACTGCACCCAATATTCCAGATCTTCTCCGAGGTCGATTACTTCCGGTTCGATGAGTACATAACCCACCATGGGTTTTCCGGTGAATTTCATTTCTTTACATCCTTTTTTCCTGAGTGCCTCCGGGTATGCCTCCGGACCAATACGGGCCATTAATTCATTTTTTAAAATACCAATGCACATTTTATCATCGACCATGAAAGTCAGACCTCCCATCATTTTTTTAGCCTGATATTTGATTTTCTTTCGGTTCAGAATCTCACTGACCCGTTCCTCTAAATGTTCGTCGTACATAATCTTTATTTATATTTATGTCACTCCTTTTATCGCGGTTCTTGGTTCTGCGGCTGCGACAATATCCGGACATTCCAAAATCTTCAGGTCCTGACCTTGTAAAGTCACCGAAATCATAGCCTGTCCCAATTCTTTTAAGGTGGTTATATATCTTGAGGCAAATAGTCGAAAAACCGGGACCATGAATCCCAGGTATTTATACATACTCAGCGTATTTTTTAAACCTTTGGTAGGTACAATTAATCCCGGTCTGAAAGCGTAGGCATCCTTAAATCCCATTTTCAGCAGGTCATTTTCGGTTTTGCCTTTAACTCTGGCCCACATACTGCGTCCTTTCTCCGAACTGTCCGTGCCGGCTCCGGATACGTAAATCATGGTCATATTTACAGGATTGACCTCTAATAATTGTTGTGCCACATGCATAGTAAGTTCATAGGTAATCCGGGTATATTCTGTTTCATTTTTACCTAATGAAGAAACTCCAAGGCAAAAATAACAAGCATCGTAACCTTTCAATTGATCCTTGATCGTTGAAATGTTGTAAAAATCCGGATGAATAATTTCCCTGATTTTGGGATGGCGCATTGCACCGGGCCTGCGGTTAATTAGTAAAACTTCTCCGATAGCCTCATCCAAAAGACATTCATGTGCCACACCTTCTCCGACCATTCCGGTTGTTCCCAGTACAATTACTTTCATTCTTTATTGTTTACAACAAACAGTTAAACAATTCAACAATTACAATTCAACAATTAAACAACTCATCAATATTTCGCCGGTACACCTTTACCAGGCAGACTGGATTGAATAAATTCCCGCACGTGTTCATTAGCTTTTTCCAGATCTTCTTTTCGGAGATACATCATATGACCGCTGCGATAACCCTCGAAGCGCAACCGATCTTTCATCCGTCCACTGGGGTCCAGATTCCACATGCTGTATTTAGCATTAAAATAGGTGGTGGCACCATCAAAATATCCTGATTGAATCATCACTTTTAAATAGGGATTTTGGGCCATTGCCAGACGAAGGTTTTCACCGGTCTGGTCGCCACTGCGATCCCAGGGGTGTACCGGTCCAAACATATTGTATTTCACGTCCGTCTTAAAATTCAAATGTTCCCTCAAATAATAATTAATTGCCGGAGTAAAAGAATGCAGCCAGGACGTAAGTTCGGCGCTATAATCAGGGCGGGTTCCGGTTTGCTCCCGGTCGATGCCGAGGTAACGACTGTCCAGACGGCCAAGTGTATATCCCGAACTTTTTCGCATCAGATCTTTCCAAAAATATGGGATGGGGACATTGAGGTTGTTTTCTAAAATGGATTCTTCACTAAGTCCTGAGTATCTTGACATTTGTTTTGCTACGTCCTTCCTTACAGTGGTATCAAGGAATCCTCCATGGGCCAGTGCCGGAAGAAGCTGGTTGACAGCATATTCTTCAGCTTCATCTAGTACATCATCGAGATCTTTTCGTTGAAGATCAACCGGTAAAGCCTGATGATACCAGGCAGCAGCTGAAAAATAGGGAAGCCGGTTTGCAGCCTCCACCGGACCATTCCGCTCAATACCCAATTCTGTTGGTGATACCAGAATGACCCCGTTCAAATACATCCATTGGGCATTTTGCAATTCCAGGGCAAGACCGGATACCCGGGTAGTTCCATAACTTTCACCAATCAGGTATTTAGGAGACCTCCAGCGGTTTTTCCTGGTGATAAAATTGCTGAGCCATTCTGCAAGATATTTGATATCGGAATTGACCCCGAAAAACAGTTTCTTGTCTGTCGTTGTATCCAGCATGCGGGAATAGGCGGTATTTACCGGATTGATATACACGATGTCTGCCACATCTAAAATCGAATGAGGATTTTCCCGGATTCCATAGGGTTGAACCGGATAGCCTTCATCGTCAATTTCCAGTAGAACAGGACCGGTGTAAGCAATGTGCATCCATACAGAAGCGGCACCGGGCCCACCATTGAACGATAAAAGCAACGGCCGCGTACTCTGATCCTGGATGCCGGTACGTTCGTAATATGTGTAAAAAAGACTGGCGATAGCTTTCCCGTCGTCCCCCCACACCGGCTGAGTACCGGTCGTTGCCCGGTAGGGTATTTTTTGATTTTTAACCGTGATTTCGTGATGGGTGATGACCATG
The DNA here is from genome assembly GCA_041748995.1 of Saprospiraceae bacterium. GTDB lineage: Bacteria > Bacteroidota > Bacteroidia > Chitinophagales > Saprospiraceae > JABDMH01. The sequence continues at coordinate 7,781 of JBGTCB010000107.1, forward strand.
GTGTCAACCGGGATCATTCGTTTCTGAGCATAACCCTGTTGGATAAAGGTCGAGAAGAACAGAACCAGTAATTGCAGAATTTTTGCCGATAGATTGAAGAGCTTCATTTTTTCAGATTTAGAGCGGAGTGATAGAACCTGCAGATAAAGCCGGCAGTCCACCAGACCGTAAATTACCTGCTCCAAGAAAGTGAAAAATGTTTGATTATTGCAATATTTACCGGTCAAACCGGGGATGCACTTTGGAGTTTTGTCATGCAAGGCAAAGTGCTACAACCCGCCATATGATCAAATAGAAGAAATGGCTTAAGAAGGATTATGGAAGGTGCCCGATGCCTTAATCGGACAGTCGATCGTAATACTGGCACAGATAATTTTACTTCCGTTTATTTTAATGTCCAGCAATCGATACTTTTCATCTCCGGACCACCACCACGATCACTGCTCCCACCGGCCAGATACACTTTACCCTGATACAATACCGCCTGAGTACCATGACGACCCTGCAGCATAGGAGGCAGTTTGGTCCAGGTCCCGGATTGTACATCAAGTGCTTCCACCTCGCTGTGCGCCGGCACTTGACTTCCACTTTCTCCTCCCAGCACAATCAATCGATTTCCATCAACCACTACAGCGGTGCCAGCCCTTTGGGTTGGAATATTGGCCGATGAAGGTAGTGTGCTCCAGCTACCGGAAGCAAAGTCATAGACATCCACTTCTCCAAAAGTCGCATCGATGACACTATTGGTCATCGAGGATGAATTTCTGCCACCGGCCGCATACAGCTTGCCATCAATTATGGCGGCATGAAAGTGATCCCGGGTACGGGGTGCATCCGGCATGGCAGTCCATTCTCCGGTAGCCGGATCAAATTCATCAAACCAGGTCGTGTGACCAGTATAGTGTCCAAGTTCATTGCCACACAGCAAATAGAACTTATTATTGTGAACTACCACCCCACCGGATCCCCGATGACGGCCATCCGGCAATCTCCCGGCAGTACGCCATCGATTGGATTGGGGGCTGTAGACATGTATGAATGCTATGGGCTCTTCTTTGGGATAGGGTCCGGTGAAAGCACCGATCACCCAAATCTCTCCTTTATAGGTGATAGCCTGAAAATGATGCATTTCCAGGGGACTGTCAGCACCCGATGACCAGGTCATCGTGACCGGATCATAAATATCGACCGAATGGGTATTCCGGCCCCCAAAAGCATAAAACTTCCCATCCAATTCCGCAAAGGCAGACTCATGCCGGTGATGAGCACAATTGGTGGTGATCAGACGTTTCCAATCTCCCCGTTCCCAATTTTGCTGAAATTTCTGAACCCTCCAGTTTAATACTTCAGTGATATAAAGCTCTTCCTGCGGGCCGGCGGCGATGCCATGTGCAGCACGAAGGTGACCGGCACTGCGTCCGGGTCCGGCTTCATATTTGCCTAAGACTTGCCCATCCATATCCAATTTGTAAATCACTTCTGCATCGCCATCTACCATGTAAAGGTTCCTTTCCGGACTGATGGCCAGACCCCAGGGTTTACCCAGGTACGTCCAGGAGGTGACGAACTGACCATCCGTGTCAAAGACCTGCACACGCTTGTTGTTCCGGTCCGCAATATAAACCCGGTTTCGATCGACAATAATGTTGTGTGGATTATCAAAATTGCCATTTTCCGATCCTTGTTTGCCCCAGGTACGGATGAAATTTCCGTCTTTATCCAGCTGCACAACCCGGTGGTTTCCATAACCATCTGCAATATATATGTCGCCATTGTTCCGAAATCCGACATCGGCCGGTTTGAAAAACAATACAGATTGGCGGGCCTCATCAAATAAGCCGCTGGTGTTTCGCAGACCCAGCACCATTAGAATCTGACCTTGGGGATTTAGCTTCAGAACAACATGCGTTTCCAAATCAGTAGTCCATATATTGTCCTGATTGTCAATACGAAGACCATGAGGATCGACAAAAAGTCCATGTCCAAAGGAACGCAGGTAATTGCCCTGGTCATCAAACTCCATCAGTTGCCGGTTCCCTTTATTGAATACAAAGACATGGCCTTTCGAATTGACCGCTACTCCGGTGGGTTGAATGATATTCCCATCCTCCGGGACCTTAAAGAAATCCGGGATGACTTCAAGCTGGAAATCAACACTTTGAGCCCCGATTTGCAGGGTGAATAGAATAAGAACTAAACTTAGGAACCTTGATTTCATCTTCAGGATAATTGATTATCGGGAAAAGATAAAAATAAATCTCGAAAACCCAGATTGGATATACGATGTACGATATACGATATACGATTTGAGATATACGATCTGCGATGTACGATATACGATGTACGATATACGATATACGATATACGATGTACGATATAGGATTTGCGACAGTCGAAGTACGAAGCAACGACTTACATTGAATGGTTCATATTACTCCTTTTTGTTTTAATTGACGTCACCACGATCTTCAAAATTTCGTTGGTTTCATTCTTAAGTTCTTGCAAATTCTTGTTTTGGACTAATTTTGTTTCTTCAATTATTTCCAGCCAATATGCTGTTTCATCGGCTTCTTCCTCGACTATCTTCAATTTATGGATAAAGTCAGCATCTGATTTTGCTCTGCAGGCAGCCCGGTAGTTCGCTCCTATCGAAGTGGCACTCTTTGTGATTTGTTTTGCAATAATCCAGGCAGCAGGTTTATTTGGAAAATCATCGATCAGGCGGATAATTGCTATTCCAAGATTTTTTGTTCTTTCTTTGATAATTTCCTCATGTTTTTCAGGTTTAAATCACATCATAAATGGTAAATCGCCAAATTCAATCGTCAATCGTCAATCGTCAATCTAAACTCTAAACTCTAAAATCGGATATCGTAAATCGTAACTCATTTGTGTTTTCGATAATCACCTTTACTGAAATATTTTTCAATCAGGCAGTATAAGAAAATAAAGAAATAACGACTCCCCATTTCTCTGATCTTAAGATTCGATTTTCCAAATTGGCGATTGGTCCAGCTATTGGGTATAACTGTGAAAGAAAATCCCCTTACAATAGCTTTTAGGGGCATTTCGAGCGTTAAATTAAAATGAGGTGAAAGGAGAGGCATGATTCCGTTGATCGTTTCCCGTTTGTATAATTTAAAAGCATTCGTGCAATCATTATAGGGAATTTGAAATACCCACTTGACCAAATAGTTGGCAAACCGGTTAAGGAATAGTTTGATCCTGGGATAATCATGGAGTTGAGATCCTTTTATAAAGCGACTGCCAAACACACAGTCCACATTTTCCTGCAGCATAGTGCGGTAAAACGACACCAGGTCCTTTGGATCATCTGATAAATCCGCCATCATGATTGCCACACAATCTCCATGATATTGCTCCAGGCCAAAACGAATTGATCTGCCAAAACCAGGATCATCCTTATTTTCGAATTTTCGAAGGGTCGGTATTTGCTTTTCCAGATCAATCAGTACCATAGAGGTTTCGTCAGTCGAATGATCATTGACGACGATGATTTCATGGTCTATGATTTCCAGTGTCAGCCGGTTATACAGACTGGTTAGGGTCGCAGGTAGCGACTGGGCTTCGTTATAGGCCGGTATGACAATACTCAGTTTCATGCATTGAAATATGGGGTGAGTATTTGTTCATTTGCTTTGATCCAATGGAAAACATCTTCGATGCATTGGGTAATATCTTTTTGAGGTGACCACGAGAGGGTATTTTGAATTTTGCTATTGTCTGAATAATAGATTCGCACGTCGACCGGCCGGTTTGCTTCTCTGCTACCCACCCTGATGCGATTGCCGGTAATTTCTCCGGTTAGCCTGGTCAATTCTGTTAATGAGACCGAATTTTTCCAGCCACCACCAACATTAAAGCACATCCCGTTTATTTCGTTCAGATGATTTATCTGCAAACTAATTAATCGGCATAAATCATCTATATGTAAAATGTCTCTCACCTGTTTACCCTGGCCACTAAAACCAAAGTAAGTTAGTGGTAGCTTGAAATAATGGGCAGCTACCCAGAGTGTAAGAAAGCCCTGATCAACTTTACCCATCTGATGTGGACCGGCCACAACCCCGAAACGATTGATGATGCTGCGGAAAGAATAGTGTGCCGCGTATTCATTGATCAACATTTCGGAAGCATATTTCGATGCTCCATAGAAAGACTTCAATGCGGAAGTGCTGAATGTCTCGTCAATGCCTTTCCTAAAATGCAAGGTTTTTTCTCCGAATTCAAATCTTGTCGCCTCTTCTATGAAGGGCACCGCATTTAGAT
>JBGTCB010000108.1:0-3890 GCA_041748995.1 Saprospiraceae bacterium
GCTGGATCCTTTACCTACTACCCGAAAACCAGCCGTGCGATTGTCATAACTCCAGGCAAGCCGGGTTGGTGCCCATGAAGAATCGACAAATCGTTTGTACGAATTGATTGTTGGAGCATAAAAGGGCATCACATCCGGTACATGATGAATCCAGCCACCTAAAAACCAGCGGAAAATATCCGAGCCCAAAACCGGACCCAACGGTTGGTCTCCATCAAATGCATTTCGGTCACCTTGCCATAAACTCATATGAATATGGCAACCCGATCCTGCCCGGTCGCTATCAAATTTAGCCATAAAGCTAACCGAGATTCCCATGCTATCGGCTAATTCTTTCAGACATTGTTTATAAATCACATGCCGGTCTGCCATATCAAGGACTTCAGCATATTGTACATTTAATTCATGTTGCCCAAGACCCCATTCACCTTTCGAGTTTTCCACAGGAATACCTGAATATTTCAGGTGCCGGCGGGCAGCCGCTGTAAAAGGCTCCACTCTGCTTCCCTGCATGATGTGGTAATCTTCGAGATACCATCCGGATGGTTGCAGATGTTGATACCCTTTTTCAAAAGCACTCCGGTAAGAATCGTTAAATAAATAGTACTCCAGTTCGGAGGCAGCAAAACAATCAAAACCAAGATTTTTTGTTGCTTCGATTTGTTTGCCCAGGATCGATCTTGGAGCTATGGATACCGGTTGATGCGACTTTTCATCCTTCAAATCACACAATACGATCGCTGTTCGGTTCAACCAACTGGCATCGCGCAACGTCGATAAATCCGGAACCAGATGAAAATCTCCATAACCAAGTTCCCAGTTAGCAAATGTATAGCCGTGAATGGGTTCCATTTCCATATCGGTGGTGAGGAGATAATTGCAACAATGCGTTCCAGCCCTGGCCCCACTTTCTAAAAAGAATTCGGCATCAAATCGTTTTCCAACCAGACGACCGTAATGATCGGTAAAGGCAACGATCACCGTCTCGATATCTCCGATGTCTGTTTTTTGTTGCAATTCTTCCAGACTGAGCATACCTCTTCGTTCCATAGTTCGAATTTTAAGAATAATCTCTCATTTGCTTCCAGGCATAGGGATTTTACCGGTAGGTTATTTTGAACCAGATAAATGTCAATGCTAATATTCCGAAATAAATCAATGCTAGAAATGGATTGTATACAGTGATGGCAACAAAAGCAATAGAAGCAATGACCAATGCCACTATAGGAGAAACGGGATAAAAAGGTACCCTGAATGGCCGTTCCAGATCCGGTTCATTTTTTCTCAGTACCAGAAGAGAAATCATGGATATGATATACAGACTTAAAGCTCCAAAGCATGCAATGGTGATAATTTCACCGGTTTTACCGGTTAATAGTGCCACAATGCCAATGCCCATATTCGCCAATAAGGCGTTTGCCGGAGTATGAAATCGCGGATGAACTTTACCTAACTGACGAGGTGCAAAATCCACTCTTCCAAATTCAAAAGTAGCGCGGCCGGCAGCCAGGATAATACCATGAAAGGATGCAACGAGTCCAAACAAGCCAATAACTGCGACGACCTTGTATAAGAAATGACTTTGTCCAACCGAGTGGGCCATGGCTAATGGAAGAGGAGAGTCGGAAGGATCTGCGCCCGCATGAGGAAAAACGATGGTTTCCCAGCCATCCAATCCTACGGATGCCAGAAAGGTAATCACGCAGAGTGTCACTAAAGTCAAAATTGCCGAACCAAATCCGATCAACACATTTCTTTGGGGGTTAATGGTTTCTTCAGCTACATTAGCAACTCCCTCAATAGCAAGGAAAAACCAAATAGCAAATGGTAAAGCTGCGAAGACTCCTGTCCAGCCATGGGGTAAGGCATTTTGAGTTAAATTTTGCCACTGAAATTCAGGTAAAGTGGCTCCGGCAAATAGGAGCAGACCCAGAACGGCAATGATCGTAATAATTAATTCAAACGAAGCAGCAGCCTGAATACCATAAATATTTAAGGCGGTAAAAATGAAATACGATAGTATGGCTATTGCTAATATGGGAATGCCGGGAAGAAAAATATTCAAATAAGCTCCTATAGCAAAAGCAATCGCCGGGGGAGCGAAGATGAACTCGATGTTTTGCGCCATTCCTCCCAGAAAGCCCCAGTTTTTTCCCAGTGCTCGGACGGAATAATCAAAGGCGCCTCCTGCTTTTGGAATGGAACAAGCCAGTTCAGTATAGCTAAAAGTAAATGTCAGGTACATGACAATTATGAAAAAGGTTGCTATTGCCAGACCTAAGGTTCCCCCTTTCTCCAGACCAAGATTCCAACCAAAGTACATACCTGAAATGACATACCCTACACCAAGACCCCATAACATATAAGGTCCCAAAGTTTTTTTCAGTTGATGCTGCTCCGTTGTAGCCAAATTTTTTCTATTGATTCGGTTTCTGATTGACCTAAAACCGGGGTCTTAAGTCTTCCGGCAAAACAGCTCTACAGAACAGCTTTTTGTCCCGGTTCAAAAACTATCTGAGGAATCTTATTCTCTGTTGGTTCTACGGTACGGAGATAGCGGTAGATTGCCAATAGGTCTGTGGTATCCATCCTGGAAAAAGCACCCCATGGCATAGGACTTCCCTCGTGTACCCGGCCTTGCTTAAAACGGTTGACAAAGACCTCTTCCGACCACCCTGTTATCAATCCAGTCTCCTCATGAGGGGTCAGATTTGGAGCACGGAATGAATAACCATCGGAAAATACATCCGGCTCGAAATAGAGTCCTCCTGCAAATGGTTTGCCGGTAAAGACACCGGTTTTCAGATCCCGGTCGGTGTGACAACCATAACAATTTGCAACACTATGAGTTAGGTACGAACCATAGGCCGCGGTTGGTTCTTTAGCTACTGATGCCGGAGGTGTTCCGGTCGGAAAAGCAGGTTTAATAAATCCAAGAGCGGATACCGCTTTGCCAAGAAAAGAGAGCTCCGTCTTCTTTACATCATGTCTTACCGGATCCTGCGATCGCAGGAATGAGACAATGGCAGTCAGGTCCTCGTCGCTCATATCCTGAAAGGGCATGAAGGGAAATAAGCAACGGTCATTTCTTTTTACATTGTAGCGCAGTGCCCGGGCAACCTGGCCATCCGTCAGTTCACCGATTCCCGTTTCTTTGTCGGGGGTGAGATTTGGTGCACGGAAGGTACCCGGGGGTATAGGAAATTCCCATCCACCGCTCAGAGGAATCTGTTCACCGGTATTTTCTACATGCTTAATCTTATCCATCGGCACATGGCAGGTAGCGCAATGGGCCGGACCAAATGCCAGATATTTACCTCTGGCGATGACAGCTGAATCCGTACTGGCTACAATTTCCGGAAGGGGAGCTTCGTACGTTTTATCCCAGGTGAGTTGAACAAAAACAAAGAAAAGGCCGATTAGAGAAAGTACTCCAATAGCCAACCATTTGAGAACGACAATCATTTTTTTCATTGGAAATTATGTTTGGTTTTCATTAAAAATTTCATTGTTACTCTAAATACACTCATTGGGGAGTTGAAGATGAAGCCGGGCATGCCTTGAAAGGATGTCTGAGCTATTCAACTCCACCAAATTGGTAAGTCCAATCCCTCAAATACCGGATTCCTTTTGTAATACGGGCCTGGAACGAACGGAAATTTCTTTTCAATATCATCAATGAGCTCCACCCCAAAACCCGCTTTATCGGGTATCGTGAGCACACCGTCTTTAATTGGATATGGCTCTTTGAAAATTTCCCATTTAAGTGGATTGTAAGTCTGGTTGAGTTCGCACATGTGACCGGAAGGTACTCCGGCAACAAGGTGAATATTAGCGATGGTTGTAAGGCCTCCTACCCAGTTATGGGGGCAATAATACTGTCCATGCCT
>JBGTCB010000109.1:0-5717 GCA_041748995.1 Saprospiraceae bacterium
CCTCCGGAAATATATCATTTGGACCGACATGAAAATAAGGTGCAGCTGACATTTCTTCATATTCATTGCGTGGTTCCGGAATCAGCCGGAAATTGTAATCCGTCAAAAATCCAATTTCGTCATAGTCATAAAATACGACTCTTTTTAACCGGGTTACTCCAAAATTTTTTAGCAGCATATCACCCGGAAATATATTTACTGCCGCCAGTTCCTTAATTGCCTGACCATATTCATCAATTACATCTTCAGCGTCTTCCAGGCTAGCGTCTTCCAGATAAATATTGAGAGGTGTCATTTTCTTCTCCACATATAAATGTTTAATTTCTACTGAATCCCCGGAGATTTGAATTTTTGAGGGTGCATCTTTACAGAGGATTTCCAATAGATCTTCGGAAAACCGGTTTCGATCGAACACCAGATTCTCGAACATATGGGTGTCGGTCATACGGCCTACTCGATCATGCAAATTTACCAGTTCGTAACGAAACTTGACCTCTTCCTGTGTCACTTGTTTGGGTGGTGAAAAATGATCTTTGATAATTTTAAAAACGACACTATACGATGGTAAGGTGAAGACGTGCATTACCATGCCTTTAATACCGGGAGCCTCAACAAATTTATCTTTTGATTTGGCCAGGTGTCTTAAAAAATCCCGATAAAAGACCGTCTTTCCATGCTTTTCGAATCCTATGGAATTGTAAAGTTCGCCTAAACTTTTAAGCGGTAAAAAAGAACGCAGGAAATCAACCATCTCACTGGCTATATCCACATCAACTAAAAAATAGGATCGGTTGTAGCTAAAAATCGAACTAACATCCCGGTCATCGGTTAAAAGAGCATCGACAAAAAGACCTTCCTCACGATTTAAAAGGGGCATCACAAAGGGAATGAATTCTCTCTCTGATTTTAAACGCCCCACAATATAAGCACCTTTGTTTCTGAAAAAAATGGATTTAATCGTTTCAATGCGGAAATCAGCCGGTTTAATTTGACGGCTTGTGATGACTTCTTCAAATGTTTGTTTTAGAAAATTCAGGTCTCTTGTCAAGTTAGACCAGGGTACATCAAATTTATATCGCCGCAAAATTGACTTAAAAGTGTACAACAGATCGGAATCAATAGTAAATGAATAGTGAATAGGCTCAGTTGATTTAAACTCCCGGTAAGTGGCAGTAGCATGAACAAACATGTGATCTACATCTGCACTCAAACCCTTATGGCTATGCCGATAGACCGAATTGTAGAAGGTTTCGGCTATGTTTCTGGTATTGAAATTCTTGACTTCATAGGTAAAATACTCCTTCGTAGCCTTCCAGACCTTGTCTGTATTTCCCCGGGTACCCAGCAATTTCAGAACCTGCTCCGTCGTAATACCTACAGCTTCGCGATATAGGGAAAGCCGTTCCCTGGCATCTGACTGGATACCCAACCAGTCTTTATTTTCGAAACGGATCTGGCCACGCTTGGTTATCCCTTTAAAATTATGATAGTAATTGAAGTAAGCTCCCAGAATCAAATGGGAGGCTTCATATGGAAGCAACTTATCAAACATGGTGTTCAAAATATCTCCGATTTTGGTACTGAATAAACGATCTAACCTTCATTTGGTGACCCTGGCATCAAAATTCATTGTGCCATCGTTAGCCACATAGATATTAAAAAAGAACTAATATTGTAGTTCTAAAAACAAGATTTACACGAAGATGAAGTTTTTACATTCATGTATACTACTGGTGATCATGCTGGTATTCATTTCTTCATGCAAAAAGGACGATGATTCGTTGAGCCCGGCAGAGCAATTTGAAATGGATATCGATATCATCGAAGACTACCTGCTGGCGAAAGGGCTTTCCGCTCAAAAAACCAGTTCTGGTCTCCACTATATAATTACCGAAGAGGGTCCGGGTGAACACCCGGCGCCAGGTGATACTGTTACTGTCAAATATAAGGGCTACCTTACTAATGGAGCTGTGTTTGATCAAACATCTCCTGCCAATACCCTCACTCTGCCTCTGAATCTTTTTATCCCGGGTTGGATAGAAGGACTTCCTTATTTGCGTTCAGGAGGTGGAAAGGGTATCTTTTTAATGCCTTCAGTATTGGGTTATGGACGGAATCAACAAGGATCCATACCAGCAAATTCGGTTTTGATCTTTGAAGTGACTCTGGTTGAAATCAATTAGGGTACCTCTAAAAACTTCTGAAATTAGTCAAATACAAAAAGAACCAGGCGAGACGAGGCATCGTTTGGGGGACTTAAGGATCAACACTTTCAACAAGTATTCTATTCACACCAGATACAGACCGCGGGCTGACTAAAACAGCCGCAGTTTTTTAATAAAATGATCTGAAACAGCTATCAGCACAGGTTGGGTATTTCCACCGCCTCCCTGATGTGCCAGGCAGTGAGTGCATCCCTTTTATTTTACCTTTGTATAACAAGAACCGAAAGGTCTATGAATTTCAAAGACAGGATCGTATTAGTGACCGGAGGTAGTCGCGGTATTGGAGCCTCAATTTCTCTTGCCTTTGCGGAGCGAGGAGCAAAAATAGCCGTTAATTATCTGAGCAATGATTTACGAGCAGCAAGTTTTATCAAAGAATTACCCGGTACATTCCATCGATTATTTAAGGCGGATATTGGAGACCCCGACAGTTGTAAAGAGCTAATTGCCTCTGTTCTTGATCACTATGGTCGAATCGATGTCTTGATCAACAATGCGGGTATACACGAGAGACACCCGATTGATGAGGTAAATTATGAAAACTGGAATCGCATTTTCTTTGAAACTATCAACATAAACCTGATGGCACCCGCGCGGATCATGTACCTGGTCTCGGATGTCATGCGAAAACAGGGAGGAGGCAGGATTGTTAATATTTCTTCGAGGGGTGCTTTCAGAGGAGAACCGGATCAACCGGCATATGGGGCCAGTAAAGCCGGACTCAATGCATTAAGTCAGTCCCTTGCTCAGAAACTGGCACCATACAATATCCATATTGGTGTGGTTGCACCCGGGTTCGTTCAAACAGAAATGGTGAAAGATCTCCTGGAAAGTCCCGTCGGAAAGGAGATACGTGATCAAAGTCCATTTAAACGGGTAGCGAGACCGGAGGAAGTGGCCTATACCGTATTGTTTCTGGCGTCAGACGAGGCTACCTGGAATTCAGGAGCAATCATTGATACGAACGGAGCTTCTTATCTACGCACCTGAAATAAATTATGGACAAGTCTCACGGCAGCACTATTCAGCTGGCGGAGCATTTTCAGCCAAAGTAATTCTCTGTAAGGTTGAAGTCTGATTTCCGGCTACCGGAGTACCATCTTTATACACGAGAGCAAGACCTATGCTGTTTTGACCATAAGGCAAACCTTCAATATAATAGGGCTTCCATTCATCCAGCAACGTCACTTCTCCGTTGATCTGTACCTTTACCAGATAATCTTTTCCGATATCCGCATTTAAGGGGTAAAAATCCAACATTATTTTTTTAGTGTCATCTCCAACATAGGTGCCTTTCGGTCGGCTATAAAAAATCGAAGGTTGAGTAATATCTTTGGAATCGGTAATACTACCACCTGCGACTGTTATTCTCTTAGCAATGTGAGCATCAGGCGTCTTGATACTTTCATGGTAAGATCTGGATAAAAACGCCAGTACATTATGTTCTCCGTCGGCAACGGGATGGCTAAATGATGGAACATATTGAGCGACATAAGGCTGGAAACCGACAATAAGGTGGATATGCTGACCTTCAGCTGAGTTGGCACACATCTTAGTGGTGGCATCCGGGGTCTGCTCACCCAGCTTATATTTTGATCCGCTTACATCAAAACTAAACTGACCGTTCTGATAGGTCATATTTTCTAATTTGGCATCGGGAAAAGCCTCCGAACGGCTGAATGGTGTGAGAATATACTTCTTCACGATATTTTCGTCATCACCAGCCATGTCTGCTTTTTTGTCACTCTTGCAGGCTGAGAATATCACAAGGAGTACAATAAAAAACTTGCTCAAAACTATTATGTTATTCATCTGATCATCATTTTTTTTTCAGGAAAACGTTCTGCGAAATTAAGATTTTATAACTACTGGAACAATCAAATTTTATTCTGCATACATAACACTCTGAATTTCAGTATCATATGTTTAATCCGGGTTTGCCACAACCACTATCTTAAGACCACTTTCGAGCCGCACCGGTTCGATGGATGAACCCAGGACAAGCAATTGCGATCACCAATGATAGCATGATGATCAGCAGAATTCCGATCTATACACTGACATTTTTTTGAGAAGCAATTTTGTGTCAGTCGCATTCGCCGGTCGCTACTATTATGGACACATGTGAATACTTTCTGTCTAAATCGATTATTGTTGAATGAAGGGGAATCAGGAAAACCATTCCATGATAAGTATGGTATCAATCTTGAGATTGCTGACAGTTAGATATGAAAGTCAATCCTGTAACCTATTCTTCTCACCGGAAACTGCTTATTTTAATTATGTTTCTTGCTAAAAAGACTAAATCCAAAAATTAAATATTGAAGCTCCCAAGATACTTTTCATATTATGGCGAGCTTTCCATCAAATTATTCCTATTTCTTCTTAAAGGGCACCTCTATTAACCCCGTTCATGGTAAAAACAATTTTCTTCGAAAATTTATTTAATAATATGCTGCACCATACTTCGTTGATCGTCAGTCAGATAGCTACGGCTATCTTCCTTCCTCCAGCCTCGTCTGGCTTGCATCTTATTGAATTTTTACTCATTCAGAGGTAAATAGAGGTGCCCTAAAGATATTTTTTGGAAATTTAGAATTGGAATTTTGCTGTTTAGTTTTTCGATTTTTCTCTTTTTCTTTTAACTTTTTTGCTTTTGCGCGCTCCTTTTTCTTCTTGTTTTTTGGGGATTGCTTAAATAGGCCTTTGTCTTTACCAGCTCCTTTAATTTTTTTAATGAATACATAGCGCATACTAATTGCCGTTTGAGACTCAAAGGGAAGAGATTCGACATTTAGATGGTATACAGGCTTATAATCCCACGCCAGGTTGACCCTTCCCAGAGTCATTTCAGCCCCGGCAATAGCAGTTACTCCGTAGTGTGTCAAACGCTGTCCTTCGCTATCATGCAGCCAACGATTGTGAAGACCACCGCCAAGATAGAAATTAAATCTTTTGGAAATCAGAGGATTATGCATTTCGAGCAGCAGAGTTCCTGTGGTTTGGTTATGGACAGGGCTGGTTGTAATAATGCCTTCAGCGGTTAAATGTCCGATCAATTTTTGTTGCAGAGTGATACCAAAATCCGATCCCATGCGCAAGCCCATCGCTGTTACATAAGATTGTGTCCTGGCATTTTCAGGGACCAAAAAAAATAAGCTTAATAAGGATAGCCATCTGATAAGCATGCTCGTTAATTTTTGCAATCTAACTATCAAACTGCCCCGCGTAGTATTTGTGATAAAAAGTTTAGGAAAGGTTTAATACTTTGCAAGATGAATTTTCTATGGTCGGTCGGGCAATATGTGCGGTATTATACCGAAGCACAAACAATTCATAATGTGCACTCTCCCTTAGCGGCATCATTGATAAATAAATATTACGAGAAAGGCAGCATACCACTTTATCTGGATGAAATCAGAAGGGAGTTACATAGTAATCATGGAATTATTGAAATGCGAGACTACGGTGCTGGCTCCAAAAGATCATTTT
>JBGTCB010000110.1:0-2738 GCA_041748995.1 Saprospiraceae bacterium
ACATTCAGCGAGGGATTTCTTTGACGACGATAATCTTTCATTATTGACCACCGTCGCTAATCTTGCAGTTGTCAAGATAAGAGATGTCCTGACCAAGGAAAATCAGCAGAGTGCTGAATCCAGGCTTATTGAAAATCAAAAAAAATTCCGGCAAATTGTGGAAGGTGCTCAGGAAATCATCTTTGAATGCGACGCCAAAGGATATTTCACCTATGGCAACCCAACTTTTTTTAAAGTATTGGGCTACCGGGAAGAGGACCTCAATCAACTACACTTTCTTTCTCTTGTTTCCAGTAGCCACCGGACTGAGGTGCTTGATTTCTATCTGGCACATCTTAGTCAGAAATCATCGGACAGCGATATTGAATTTCCCGCCCGTACAAAAAAGGGAGATACTTTATGGATCACCCAACACACAAATTTTCAATATGATGAGGAGGAAAACCTTATGGGGATTCTTACGGTAGCACGAGATATTACAGACAGAAGAAATTTTGAAAGAAATCTAAAGATACAGGAGGAGAAGTATCGGAATATTATCAATAATATGAATCTTGGCCTGTTGGAAGCAGACCAGGATGATACGATCATATTTGCCAATAAAAGCTTCATCAATATGTCAGGATATGATGAAAAAGAACTTATCGGACTACACGCCACTGAATTATTTATGACTGACGATGACAAGGAAATTTTACATAAAAAAAATAAATTAAGGGAACAGGGAATTAGCGATATCTATGATCTGCCCGTTAAAAACAAAAAAGGTGAACCCCGTTGGTGGTTGATCAGTGGGGCACCCAATTACAATGATCAAGGTCAATTAATCGGTTCGATCGGTATATATATTGACATCACTGACCAAAAGCTCCTCGAGCAGAAACTGGCGGCGGCTCTCAGTAAAGCAGAAGAGTCATCCAGGGTCAAGGAGGTATTTCTGACCAACATGAGTCATGAGATTCGAACCCCCTTAAATGCTATTATCGGTATTGTCCGGGAATTCCCAACCAATAGACTAGATGCAACTCAGGAGCGGCTTCTAGACAATGTCAGGGATTCTGCCCAGCACTTATTATCGATTGTCAATAATATTCTGGATATAACCAAAATCGGGTCCGGTGATTTTCACCTTGACAAACATCCTTTCAAGCCGATTGATGTCCTGAATGAAACCTATTCAATTTTTAATACCCAAGCCGAAACAAAAGGAATCCAATTACAACTTTCTCATGGAGGAAATTACTTAGACCATTTTTATATGGGTGATTCTACCCGGTTCAAACAGGTCCTGATCAACCTGATCGGAAACTCTTTAAAATTTACCAATGAGGGTAAAATCAACATTCACTGCACTATAGGAGAAAAATCACCTGACGTCCACCAGGTTCAAATTAAAGTAGAGGACACCGGTATTGGAATGGATGAAGAGTACAAACAGAATCTGTTTACTCAATTTACTCAGGAAGATAAAACGATAACGAGAAAGTATGGAGGCGCCGGACTGGGGATGGCATTAACTAATGAGATCATCCAATTGATGGACGGAACCATTGAGGTGACAAGTATTAAAAACAAAGGAACAATTATTGATGTTTCTTTCCCTCTTGAATATTTAAGGGAATATACAGAACAAAACGCAAACACCGATTATGGTGCCGGTCTGCAGGATTGTCGCATACTGTTGGTCGAGGATAATCAAATGAACCGGATGGTCGTGAAAATGACGCTTAAACCATACCATTGCAAAATTGTCGAGGCTGAAAATGGTGAGATAGCCCTTGAAATTCTGCAGAAGCAGTCGTTCGATGTGATTCTGATGGACTTGCAGATGCCGGTGAAAGATGGTCTTGAAACTACCAATGAAATACGCACCAGGCTAAAAATACATACACCCATTATTGCTCTTACTGCCAATGCTCTAAAAAATACAGTCGATGAGTGTATGGCTCTCGGTATGGATGCTTATATCACTAAACCCTTTGACAAAGACACACTACTTCAGGGTATTTATACTCAGTTTATGAAGGGAATTCAGCACCAAACGTGATTCTGAATTTCCGGTTGATTCCGGGGATAATACCAATCCAAAAGTAATCAGGTGATGTATTTTTATTGGATCGGATTCGAAGCTCTCAGATCTGCCGAACGGATATTCTTAAATCATTTATAGGCAAATCCGCTGCAATAACTTAGCCTCCTAGTGAACGGATAAATGCGATCAGGGGAGGTCCAAAGTGTAAATAATCGAATTGCTCTTTCCCCATTTTTCTTCCGGCTTCTCCGATGGCTTGTGCCTGTTCCGGATGATCAAGGATAAACCGCATTTTTTGTACATATTCTTCGACAGAATAATCATTAGTGACCAGAGCGTTTACTTTGTCACTAAAAAAGTAAGGCACCTCTCCCACTTTGGTGGTGATCAATGGATTGCCCGAGGCAAGATACTCTCCAATCTTATGCGGAAACCGGGCTTCATCCTGGGCGGTGTGCCGCAGTGGAATCAACAGACCAATGGCATCGGTATACAATTGAACCAACTCGTCATAAGGCAAATTGGTAAAGGTCTTAATCTGATCCTTCTTTTTCGTCCTGGAGATCTGATGAGCTGCTTCCAGTTTTCCAGCCTCTTCTCCGCCAATAACCAGGTACAAACGCAATGCCGGATCTTCCGGTAGCTGATCGAATGCCTCCAGAATAAAGTAAATAATCTCCAGGTAACTTACGGAGCCGCAATAAAG
>JBGTCB010000111.1:0-6322 GCA_041748995.1 Saprospiraceae bacterium
TTTAATTACTTCGGCAGGAGGTGCTTTTGGTGGTATGCTGCAGCAAACCGGCATCAGTGGAAGAATAAGTGATCTGACTCAGAATTATCAAATGGCATTGATCCCCCTGGCATTTTTGATCACCGCAGTTGTGCGCACTGCCCAGGGATCTGCAACTGTGGCCATGATCACCGCATCGGGAATTTTATCCGGTATGGCAACATCGGCACCCCTTGAGTTTCACCAATTATACCTGGGTCTGGCGATTGCCTGTGGTTCAAAACTAATTCCCTGGATGAATGACAGTGGGTTTTGGATCGTCTGCAAAATGAGTGACTTGACTGAAAAAGAAGCACTTAAGACTTTTTCACCCTTATTGACCATCATGGGGATCACCGGTTTAATTGTGACTATGATCGCTGCGAAAGCATTTCCCTTAGTTTAAATCATTATATTGGAAACAAGGTTAAAAAAACTGAATAATTACTTTCGAATAAAAAGCAATAGTCATGAAATATTTAGATAAAATTCAAAGAAGGAATCTTCTAAAGGTGATTGCAGGGAGTTCCTTTGGAGCTTTTGCACTCCAAGACCTTACCTCCATTTTTCAGGCAAAGAATGTAGAAAAAAAGGATGTAAAGGCCAAAAAGAAAGTGCTTATGAAAGTTGGCTGTCAACATGGTGGTACAACAGAAAAAAACCTTGAATATCTTGCCCGTCACGGAGTCTTTAACATGGATGGGGGTGCACCAAAAATGATAGAAGGTGTCGGATGGGATCTGGAAGACTCTCTGGCGAAAAAGGAAGCCTGTGAAAAATATGGGATTAGTCTTGATGCCTATCACTTACCACTTTCCTCAGCTGGGATTGATAAAATCTCTACCCCTAATATTATGTTGGGAAAAAGTCCTCAAAGGGACCGCGAGATTGAAATGATCCAACAAATGATTCAGGTGGCTGCGAAAACCGATGTGCGTTTATTATTATATAATACCATTATTCTGCCGATTTTAAGAACAGGAAGAACTGTCGATCCGAAGCGGGGAAATGCTTCTTACAGTACCTGGAATTACGAAGAGGCAAAGAAAAAAAATGAACCAAACTACCTCGATGAAGTGGTAACGATCGATATGATGTATGAGCGAATTACTTATTTCTTAGACCGGGTACTGCCAGTAGCCGAAGAGTATAATGTGAAATTAGGTAACCATATTGCAGACCCTCCTGCTCCTGTAGGATATCGGGGTATCACGAGATGGAACAGTCCGGATGTCTTTGAAGGTATCAAACGTTTTGCCAAACTTTATGATAGTCCGTCCCATGGCTTCAATCTTTGTTTGGGATCTGCTGCGGAAGGCTTAAAAGATCCGAAAACAGAAATTATTCCGATCATTAAATGGGTCGGTGAAAGAAATCAAATCTTTAATATCCATCTCCGAAACATCAAGGGTGGGTGGAACAATTTTCAGGAGGTGTATCCGGATAATGGGGATATGGATTTTGTTGAAGTTGTCCGGGCTCTACGCGATGTCGGTTTTTCTGGTATGTTGATGCCAGACCATACTCCACATCATGCTGATCCTGAAAGCCATCTGCAAGGACATGCTTTTGCGTTCGGATATAACATTGCTTTAATACAGGCCGTTGCCAGTGAGGTTTAGTTAGGAGGCTTTTTGAAATAGGACCACAGCCTCCTGGTGGATTTTTGGGTGGGGTAGATTGTCATCGTACGAGTCAATCCTGGGGATCAAACTTTTGTTTCAATTGACTTCCAATGAGATTAAGGCTAAACACGATCAGGAGAATGCATAAACCGGGAAAAACTGCAAGCCACCAGGCACTGGTATAGTTTCGGGCCTGACTCAGCAGGGTGCCCCACGTGACTTCTTCGACAGGTATTCCGATACCGAGGAAAGATAGAGTTGATTCAAGGATGATCACTGAAGAGACACCAAATGCAAAGACCACCACCAGAGGTCCAAAGGCTTCAGGCATGATATAACGACCGAGGATTTTCCATGACCGCAGGCCACTAACTTTGGCTGCGGTTATGTAATCACGGGCAGTAATTTTGACAACTTCCGCGCGGGAAAAGCGTGCAAAGGAGGTCCACCGGATTAAACTAATTAGTAAAGCCAGTGTAATCAGGCTGGGCGACTCAACCAGTCCAGCAATGACGATCAATAATAGTAAGGCAGGAATTGACTGAAAAATCTCAATCAGCTTCAGAACCATCATGTCGAGGGGAAAATTGAACTTCTTTTTTGATCTGGGGTGGTCAGTTAACCAGAGTGCCGGAAGAACAATGGGAAATGACCAAAGTATCCAGGAGGATACGAATTGATAATACCAAAGGTACAGACTAAACAAGGCACTTAATAACCATATCAAGGTATGCCAGGTCAGAGGAACGGAGAGACGATTGCCCCAATAACCTGCTATTGCACCAAAGAAGATTCCGATGAAAGCAGAAACCGTCATCGCCAGCATTGCAATCCAGATCGATTTTCTGCAACCATAAATTAAACCAGCGGCAACATCCCGGCCTAATCTATCGGTCCCAAGATGATGCACTTTATTGAACTTGCCAGCGGAACTGACACTGCCTGGCGGTTGCAGTCGCATCTTTAGGTCAGGTCTGCCATCCGCGGGGAAGGCAATTGGAGCAAAGATCACGCGATCGAATTCTGGAAGGCTATCGATCCAGTTTCCAGAGGTAAATCCCGGCCAGTATCCCTTCCCATTTTTTTCCGCATAGATTGGTATATCAGTAGCCAGGACGGGTGCAAGTAATGCTACTAAGATAAAGATTGCCAGAATGGTCCAGGCAATCCTACCACTCACCTTGTCGATTGGTGATCGTGCAGGCCGATTCATGTCTGTTGCCATTTTACCCTTGGGTCAACAGTCCTGTAAAGGATATCACTGACTAAGAGTCCGAGGATAGTCAACAACGCCGAAATCATGACAACTCCGTTCACGATGACCCAGTCCTTATCCTGAACCGCATCATATAACAACCGGCCGGACCCTGGCAGATTACAGATCACTTCCACTACGAGAGATCCTGCCAAAGCGGCAGGAAGGACAGACGATACTAATGTAATAAGGGGAAAGCTGGCATTTCGGAAAACATGTTTCCATAAAATGGTTCTTTCTGAAAGACCCTTGGTTCGGGCATGAGCGATGTACGATTTGAATTTCTCTTCGACGATACTATTGCGCATAATTCGGGCAATATATGCCATTAGACTTGTACTAAGAACCAATACGGGAATGATTAATAGACCCGCATTTTGAGAGAGGATTTTATCAAAGGAGTCATTACCTCCGGCTTTGATTATGCCGGCAGCGGGAAAAATATTCGTCCAGGATCCGTATTCATTGGTAGTAAAGAAAACGACCAGGATCGTGGTGAGCCAGAAAACAGGAATTGAATAGACAAAATACATGATGATGCTGGTGATACGATCAAAATGGCCGCCCCACCAACCGGCATAAACACCAATCAGGATAGCAGTTAAATAGCCGATAAAAATTGATAGTAAATTAATGACTAATGTCCAACGAAGGGCCTGAAAGATCTTTCTTCCTGCAGGCTGTCCGTCAACTATTGAAAATCCAAAATTGAAAGTTAAGGTATTAAAAACCCAGTGATGAAATTGATTATCGATTCCATGAATTACGATTTTAGGTATAGCTGATAAATCACGGTTTGGAGAAGATAGTAATGAATCGAGGCTATCCTCAATATCGGTCATTATTTGATTATCCCGGACATCTTGTTTAATCTTTAACGATCTAAGAATTTCTTTTAGATCAGGAGAATATGCTCCAATGATATTTTGATGTATCGAAAACTCAGGGTCTTGCTGACCTAAGAATATTTCGAATTTACTTATAAGAGATAAAACCATTTCAGGATGACCAAATTTCCGGGCCACTTCAAAAGCAAATTTCTTTTGTAGAGGTGGTAACTTAAAAAACGCATCCGGAATGTTAGCAGGGATAATCGAAAAATAAAAAACGGGTTTATCTAATTTTAGATTTCTTGCAGTTTGGTTATAAAGAATTGCATCAGCTCGGCGGAGCTGCTGGTTAGACAAAAAATCATCGGATTGTAATGCAAATAAGACCGGATCGCCAGTCACTGACTTCGTCAAAATAAAAATAACCGATAGTACCAGGAAAATAGTGGGAATAGTAAGTAATAGTCTCTTTAAAATGAAATACCACATTCCTTATTTCAGAGTAAAAGTATTTTCAAAATATCCCGGTCTCAAAGAGGTTGGAGAAAATGACAGCCGACTACTACTGGCAATTGGAGTTTTAGGAGCAACCAAAAATAGGGTAGGTTGTTCTTCATGGATAATTTTCTGAAATTGTTTATAAAGGACATTTCTTTCTTCTGTGTCGAGCGTACTTCGGATACTATCTATTATTAAGTCTATTTGTTGATTTCTAAATCGGGAAAAATTATTTCCACTAATGCCAATATTGTCAGAATGCCATGAATTGTAGGGATCATAAGGACCGATCGCTTGTACAGATGCCAGGCAAGCCATGTCAAATTGACCATTTCTAACTTGCTGTAGGATATTGCCCAACTCATTTGGTCTGATATTCATTTTTATCCCTGCTTTATCGGCCTCCGCTTTCAGGATTATTGCTACATCCTGGGATAATTGTGATGGGCTGGTAAGTATATCCAAAACCAGGTCATGTTTTCTTCCATCGATTATTTTATCCAGTATCCGATCATTATCTGAGTCGATCCAATTTGCCTCCCTAATTAAGCCTGTTGCTCCATCAGGATCTAATGCAATGGGTTCCAGTGAGTGATCATAAGCTGGATTGAAGGGAAGGATAGGTCCAGTCGTCGGCGAAGCCAGGCCGAAGAAAAGCTGGTCGATCAGACTTTTGACATCCATCAGTTTGCTGATCGCCAGTCTTACCATGCGATCACCTAAAATGGGATGCTCATTATTATAAGCAATAAAGAAGTATTGTAGTACCGGTGGTGTATCCAGATTGAGGGTGTGGTTCAGGTCATTATAGGCTTTAAGCTCTGTAAACTGTTCTGGTGATAGCTCGGCAACCAGATCTATTCTCTGATCTTTTAGAGCAGTAATCGCTGTCTGGGCTTCCGGTATGAAAAAATAGGTAATGGTTTCAGGATTTGCCAGAAAACGCGGATGTTTCTCCCCAAATGATGAACCCCACCAATTCTCTTTACGCCTAAGAACAATTTGTTGATTGGGTATCCATTCGATAAAAGAATAACCTGCTGCTCCGGAGACAATTTGGCGGGAAAATTTCTCATGATTAAATTCATTGGCAAATTGTTGAAGAATTGAGTCTAGTGAAGCATGTTGAGTGGTGTCAAAATCCATTGATTCACGATATGAAAATGGTTTAAGCAATCGATTACTATCGTAAATATGTTCGGGATAGATGTCATTGTTTGTAATTACCTCGAGGCCAAGTATATACTGTGTCCTGGTGATCACCGTGATTTTTTTAGAATTTGCAGAATCAACCTCAATCTCTGCAACACTGCCGAGATTTGAACTCCATGCCGTATTGCTCAGATAAGGATTCCATGCTGCCTTCATTGTAAAAAGATAATCATAGCCTGTCACAGGAGTACCATCGTCCCATACAGCCTCTTCCATGATTTCCATTTCATATTTAGATCCACCAGCATATTGACCCGCTGAAATAGGGGTGATCACGGGATTGGATTTAAGTAATACAGGATTATAGGAAAGTGTGAATGGGTCGTAGTCTGCTAGGGGAAGAAATATCTTTCCCTCGATTTGAGTGGCACCACTTAATTTGGATAACATGGGGTTTAACCGGTCAGGTTCGAAGCTCAAACGAATTGAAAGATCAAATCTTTCACTATCAGAAGGTTGATTACTTTCCGACTCACATGATAAAGTACCCGCCAATAAGATGCTCATTAACAACCATTGAGTCGCTATATTGGTTATACAGATTATTAATTCTTTATTGCGGTTAATCATGGATTCTACAATTTAAGTAATATTTCATCATGTCTAAAACGATTTTGATAGTTGGAGGAACTGGCCTTATTGGTACGTCTTTAAAAAAAAGATTACTTGAAGAAGGAAATATAGTAAGGATTTTAAGTCATAGCCCTTCCAAAGTCAACAATATTGATTCTTTTTTCTGGGATCCGTCCCAATCCATTATAGACCAGCATGCTCTGGAGGGCGTTGATGTTCTGATCAATATAACCGGGGCATCTATCGGAGATAAAAGGTGGTCGGTTGCAAGAAAAAAAATATTGTGGGAAAGTCGTATTCAAAGCACCAGG
>JBGTCB010000112.1:0-5420 GCA_041748995.1 Saprospiraceae bacterium
CAGAAAAGCACGCTGGCAATTTAATAGACAGATACTTTCACTTTTTCGGCCGGGAATAATCCGGGCATTTAAAATTCCAATTTTTGAAAATCATCATATTATGTTTAGACACAATCTATTAATCGCCTGGCGTAATTCCAAAAAAGATAAAAGTACATTCTTTATTAATTTAACCGGCCTGGCAGCTGGTCTGACCTGCGCTATTCTCATATTTATGTGGGTAAATGATGAACTGAAAATCGATCGTTTCTTTGAGGACAGTGACCGGATCTACCAGGTCATGGAAAATGTCCAACAGGATCAGGGAATTATTACCCGGCAGTCAACCTCGGGGCCTACGGCTAGAGCTTTAAAAGAAGAGATACCCGAAGTGGAAATGGCAGTCACGACCACTCATAACCGTATCGGTACTTATACTCTCTCTGATCAGGATCGCGATCTGAAAGCCCGTGGATTATATGCCAATGCCGATTTTTTTAGATTATTCTCTTATGAAATTCTGGAAGGCAAAAAGGATCAGGTTTTGATCGATAAAAAATCAATTGTCATTTCCGAGAGCATTGCCCGTGCTTTGTTTGGAACGACAGAGAAGGTAGTGGGAAAAATCATTGACTGGCAGCATGAAAAACAGTATCAGGTTTCCGGAATTTTCAGGGATCTCACCAGTCTATCATCTGTGCAGTTTGACTTCGTCTTAACATTTGAAGCATTTGTGGATGGCAACCAGGGGTTAACCACTTGGTTTAATACGGGTCCACAGACTTTCGTTCTCTTGCAGGAAGGAACCGATATTCAAAAGCTCAATGAGCGGTTAGAAAATTTTGTTATTGAAAAAACCAATGGAGCCGCTGGTCATCGAAAACCATTCATGACCCGGTATTCTGATGCATACCTCTACAGTCATTATGAAAATGGCCAACAAGCGGGTGGAAGGATTGAATATGTAAAGCTGTTCTCCGTCATCGCTATTTTTATTCTGATTATAGCCTGCATCAATTTCATGAATTTATCTACAGCGCGGGCGTCACGAAGGATCAAAGAAATTGGAATCAAAAAAACTTTAGGGGCACATCGCTCCTCACTGATCGGTCAATATTTAAGTGAATCAACTCTGATGGCGTTCCTGTCCCTTGTGGTTGCGGCAGGATTAGTGTTTTTCCTTTTACCCAGCTTCAATAGTATTACCGGCAAGGCTTTACAGATTGATTTTAACCCCCGATTAATCCTGTCGTTGCTGGCAATTGTCTTCCTGGTAGGAATCACTGCCGGCAGTTACCCGGCTCTTTATCTTTCGGGATTCAAACCGGTAAGGGTGCTGAAAGGCAAACTTCAACATTACATGGGTGAGACCTGGGCCAGAAAAGGGTTAGTGGTTTTTCAGTTCACCCTTTCCATTGTCTTAATTTCTGCAGTTTGGATAGTCTACCGGCAAATGGCATATATCCAGACTAAAAATCTCGGTTATGAAAAAGATCATATCGTGATGCTGGATCGCGAAGGTAAAATCCGGGAAAGTCAGGAGACTTTTCTTATTGCCCTGCAGAACCTGCCCGGAGTAGTAGATGCCTCAGCCATCGGACATAATATGACCGGTCATAATGGTGGCACTTATGGAATAGAATGGCAGGGAAAAAATCCGGAAGATCGCACCGAATTTCAAACGGTACCGGTCGATTTTGGTATCATCGAACTATTAGGAATCGATATGTTGGAAGGGAGAACTTTTTCCAGGGAATTCAAATCAGATACCGGGAAAATCATCTTCAATCAGGCGGCCATTGAATACATGGGAATTTCCGAACCCATTGGCAAGAAAGTCAAACTTTGGGGCAGGGAGATGGAAATTGCCGGGGTCACCAGCAATTTTCATTTTGAGTCATTTCACGAACAGATCAAACCATTATTCATGTGGCTGTCACCGGGTAATGCATCCAATATTATGATTAAAATTGCCGCCGGACAGGAAAAAGAAACTATCGCCAAAATCCAGGAATTCTATCAGGAATTTAATCCCGGATTTCCCTTTAATTATAAATTCCTTGATGAAAAATATCAAACGCTTTACCTGGCAGAACAAAAGGTCTCTGTTTTATCGAAATACTTTGCCGGACTGGCGATCCTGATTTCCTGTCTCGGCCTTTTTGGCCTGTCCATTTTTACTGCAGAAAGACGACAGAAAGAAATTGGTATTCGAAAAGTATTAGGTTCCGGTGAACTAAATATTGTTTTTCTCCTCTCCGGAGATTTTACCCGGATGGTATTGATCGCTATATTGATTGCGCTGCCGGTGAGCTACTACCTGACGATGAAATGGCTGGAGAGTTTTGCCTTTCACATCGGTCTATCCTGGTGGAATTTCCTGGGTGCCGGTGCTCTGGCCTTGCTGATTGCCTGGTTCACGATCAGCGTACAGACATTCAAGGCGGCACGTGTCAATCCTATTGAATGCCTGCGAAATGAGTAATCAAAAAATCCAGCCACATCAGTGGGCTATTCGCTTTTTCCGCTGGTTTTGCCAACCGGAAATGGTGGAAGATATTGAAGGAGATCTTCTGGAAAAATTCCATCGAAATGTGGAGGAAATGGGATTAAAAAAAGCAAAAAACACTTTCACCTGGCAAATCATCTGGTTATTCAGGCTGGGAATTATCAGAAATCAATTTAATTTTTTCGAAAATGAACACCTCATGGTAAGACAAAATTTAAAAATCAGTTGGCGTACCTTAAAAAAGAATCAGGGATTTGCCTGGATCAATATCGGGGGATTGGCACTGGGCATTATGGCCAGTCTTTTAATCGGACTTTGGATCCATGATGAACTTAGTTTCAATAAAGATTATGTTAATTATGACCGGATCGTTCAGGTGATGAAACATGAAAATTTTGGTGATGAGATACGTACCGGAGGTAATCAACCTTTACAACTTGCTCCGCTACTTCGCGATGAATATGCGACCTATTTTGATCAGGTAGTCACCTCAGCATTTACAGGCGACCGGCTTATAACCTGGGGTAAACAAAATCTAAAAATTTCCGGCGACTTTATGGAATCCGGAATAACGGAAATGCTCTCTCTGAAAATGCTGGAAGGATCGGCCAATGCGTTACAGGATCCCACCTCCATCCTGCTGTCGGTTTCCACCGCAAAGGCAGTATTTGGAGATCAGAGCCCATTGGGTCAAACCTTGAAAATAGACAATCAAATGGAAGTCCAGGTGGCTGGAATCTATGAAGATCTGCCAGAGAATTCCACCTTTGCCAATCTGAACTTTATTGCTTCCTGGGAAATGGTGAAGAAGGATCTGCCGGAGTGGATCAGCTGGGGAAACAGTTGGTTTAGTGCCTATGCTCAGCTAGCAGAAGGTGTCGATGTGGAAACTGCCTCTGCTGCCATAAAAGATGTCCGTCGCACCCACCTTGAAGAGGAATATGCACTAAAAACAAAACCCGTCCTGTTCGTACAACCGATGAGCAAATGGCACCTGTATTCCCGCTTTGAAAATGGGGTAAATATTGGTGGTAAAATCGAGCATGTCTGGATATTTGGAATCATCGGAATTTTCATTCTGATGCTGGCATGCATTAATTTCATGAATTTAAGTACCGCCCGCTCTGAAAAAAGAGCCCGGGAAGTAGGTATCCGAAAAACCATCGGTTCGGAAAGAAGTCAATTGGTCAGTCAATTCCTCAGCGAATCATTTTTAGTCGTCAGTTTTGCATTTATAATTGCGGTGCTGCTTGCCTGGTTTTCAATACCCTTCTTTAATTTGATCACGGAAAAAAATGTGGAGATGCCCTGGAGTCGAATGGAATTCTGGATAATATCCGTGATCTTCATTGTCATCACCGCATTACTGGCTGGAAGTTATCCGGCATTTTATCTCTCATCCTTTAAACCCATCAATGTATTAAAAGGGGTATTCAAAACTCCAAATAATACATTTACCCCCCGAAGAGTCCTGGTGACCCTGCAATTTGTCGTTTCCGTAGCCTTAATTATCGGAACGCTGGTCATATTCCGGCAACTTGAATATGCTAAAGACCGGCCTGTTGGTTACAATCAGGACAACATCATTTCGGTGCCAATTAAAACTCCGGAAATCATGCGTCATTTTGAAAGCCTGCAGCAGGAGTTATTGCAAAGCGGAAATGTCCGGACGGTAGCGGCTTCGGATGTTAAAATAACATCTACCTACACAACCAACAGTGGTTTCACCTGGAAAGGCAAGGAACCCAATTTCAGCGATGAATTTAATACCCTTAGAGCTACTCATGGATTTGGTGATCTGGTGGGCTGGGAAATCAAAGAAGGAAGGGATTTTTCCCGGGAATTTCATACAGATTCACTGGCCTTCATTTTAAATGAAACGGCAGTAGAATACATGGGTTTGGAAAATCCGGTTGGAGAAATGGTTCAATGGGGAAAAAATGGGATTTTCCAGGTGATTGGAGTGATTAAGGATATGATCACCACCTCACCCTACGATCCGGTCAGACCGATGATTTATGTATTACATGAAGGTCGTTTTATTAATTATGTCAACCTTAAAATAGATCCGGAGGCCAGTGTCCGGGAGGCATTGACCGGTATTGAAAATGTTTTTAAAAAATACGATCCGGCCAATCCTTTTGAATACCAGTTTATGGATCAGGAGTATGCCAAAAAATTTGGCGATGAAGAGCGTCTGGCCAAACTCGCGAGTTATTTTGCCCTGCTGGCTATTTTTATTTCCTGCATCGGATTATTAGGTATTTCTGCCCTGGTGACAGAGCAGCGAAAAAAGGAAATCGGTGTCCGTAAAATACTGGGGGCCTCGGTCCGTCATCTCTGGGTATTGCTTTCCGGTGAGTTTTTGAAACTTGTTATCATCTCTTCAGCAATTGCCATTCCGTTGGCTTATTATTATATGTCAGAATGGTTGGATAAATTTGATTACCGTACCAATCTCTCCTGGTGGATATTTGCTTTAGGTGGCTTTATGGCTATCGGGATTACGATTCTGACGGTAAGTTTCCATACAATGCGGGCGGTAATTGCCAATCCCGTTGAGGCGTTACGAAATGAGTAGGGACTTCCATTGCTAAAGGCTCCGGGATCCAAGTTCATCGTTGGATCCGGGAGCCAAACCGAACCCCAGACCAAAAACTAAAAGGCCAGAAATAACCCGACAAAAAACAGCTAACGCTCGAATGGATCCTGGAGCCAAATCGCTAATCCAAAGTTGAATCCCGGAGCCAATTTCTATTAACAAAGGGCTCCAGGATCTCACTTCCTAGCCTGCTCTATGTTTTCTGCCGCTTGTTTGGTTCCTGGCTTCTGCTTGACTGCGGATCGTTGTGGAGCTCCCGGATCCAAGTTCATCGTTGGTCCGGGAGCCAAACCGAACCCCGGGAGAAAATTCAAAAGACCAGAATTCACC
>JBGTCB010000113.1:0-1868 GCA_041748995.1 Saprospiraceae bacterium
GTACATTATAATGTTTATTGATCTCATGCGACGTGTCAATGCCATCCAACGAGCCGTATAAGCGGACATCCATCAGAATGATGTCGGGTACGCTCCGTTTTAATGATTCCAACACTTCTTCTCCGGACTCAAAGATGTCACTGACCACCATTCCGGTTTTTTCCAATTGTTTTTTAAGGTCAAATGCGACCAGAGGTTCATCTTCTACAATCACTACTTTAATTCGATCCATCTGCCTTAATTTTCAAACCTTTGAAATCTGATTGTTGTGCTATAGCCATCTTTCTCAACAGGGATACGAGTGTTTACTAAAGTTAATAATAAGGAATCAACCGAATAGTTCATCAAATTTTCCGGTCATTCACCAAATAAATTATACCATCCATGAGATCTGCCGCTATTAATTGACCCTTCAATTGTAGTTTACTCAGGTGTCTATCAAGAAAGCGATGCACCTCACAGGTGAAAGCTGGAGGAAGTATCACTGCTGACTCGCTAGCTTAGCACCTAATTTTTACATGAAATTTAATTTAATTCACATGAAATTTTTAATCAATCTGAACACCGTCTTAAGCCTGGCACTTTGCTTCTTTTGCTTGCAACATCTTAATGCTCAGGAAGTGGAAGTGCTGGGGCAGGTCAAAATTGTCGATGGTACTCAGGGAGCCGGTAAAGTACTGACCTCAGATGCCGATGGGTTGGCAAACTGGAGATCGCCGGGCTTATCCATTGGTGACAGCGTGGCAGGTGGTATTGTTTTTTATCTGGACGGCTCCAGAATGCATGGTTTAGTGGCTAAAGCCACCGACGAGGAGGGGACCTATATCTGGACCGTGGATACTGCGACTGTTGGTGCTTTTGCCGACGGACCGTATGGAGGAGCTTTCAATCAGCGTATGATTTTTGAACGATATCCGGGAGTAATGGCGCCGGCAGCTCAGGCTTGTGATGCCATCAATTTAGGACCCAACATCTACTTTGACTGGTATCTCCCATCCCGATACGAATTATACCTCATGTATCATACAATTGGCCCGGGAGCTCCGGCTCCGAATACTAATATTGGTGGTTTTGCCCTTGAACCATATTGGTCTTCAACCGAATACCAGGAATATGGACCAAAATGTTGTGCACACTTTATCAATTTTTCAACCGGTGTCGACTATGAGGACAACAATAAGGACGACACACAATACCGGGTTCGTGCAGTTAGAGCTTTTTAATGAAAAATGGTTTATTAATCAAAAGCGACATGCCAACCCCCTGCAATGAGCAATCCTGGATCAAAAGTTCCCAATCGCTCCGGAATCCCTGCGTTCAAATGCGGTCTTCAGGAAAGAGCACAGACAATTTTGGACTCCATGAGCATAGTGGATTGTAAGGTAGTGGTGGTTGAAGACGATCCGGTGATTAGTTGGCATTTGCACCGGCAATTTCAAGCTTTGTCTTGTCGATCTGTGGTTTATTTTGAGTCGAAGCGAGAAGTTCTGATATATCTGGTCACAGAGCGAGCTGACCTGATGATCACCAACCTTAAACTTTTTGATGGCTGGGCAAACAAAGACTATCTTGAATTCTTGGATATGGAAGTGGATAAACTGCTGATATTAACCGGATTAAGAGATGAAAACCTGCAACCGGATCTGGAAAATTTGATGGACCCTTTTTTTTTATACAAACCCTTCACTGCCCTGCAGCTGAAAAATTGCATTGAAAATCTCTGTAGTGAGCAATGGGATGATTGATCCAGACCTGGGATCTGATACAATTGGTTTTTAAAAAATACTGCCTCCCCAAATAAATTCATTAAATCCAGCCCCTCCAGGAAAACGGCCGATTAGATGATGGTCTTGTAATCCGACTAATTC
>JBGTCB010000114.1:0-2141 GCA_041748995.1 Saprospiraceae bacterium
GCTTGGCTGAAGTTCTAGAAATTAATCCTGTCTTTTTTCAGTACAATGGAAAATTTGGAACTCGTGATGATGGACAAGAGTATGTAGGTGTTGTTGCGCAAGATATTCAAAAAATTGCTCCCTATACTGTCTTTACCCAGCAATTCACGGATGTGACTTCAAAATACACAAATGCACGTGGCACTGAAGAGACGGTCAACGGTGTTGAGGATTACTTAGCTTATGATGGTACAGCAATTCCATACATGCTTATAAACGCCATCAAAGAACAGCAGAAACTTATTGATGAAAAAGATGAACAATTACAGAACCTGACCCTTCAGGTAGAAGAAATACAAAGTCAGTTAACACAAGTTTTAGATGCAATTGAAAGTGGAAGTTTTAGCAGTGTTAGAGATGGAGTTATAAAGTCTCAAGTGGAAATAAAGGGACATGATTTAGCAAACCTAAGTCAAAACAGACCAAATCCTTTCAATGGTGTGACCACGATTGACTATGTAATACCTACGTCAGCAAAACAAGCTGAACTAAGTTTTTACAATCCAAATGGTCAGTTGGTAAAGGTCATCCCCATCGATCATACAGGTGTTGGGGAGTTAACATTTAAAGCATCTGAGATACCATCTGGTGCTTACTCATATACTTTATTAGTTGACGGAATTCAGGTTGCGACTAAACAAATGATATTGTCCAACTGATTCAGGACATTGAACTAAAAAGAAAGGTGAAATGACTATCATTTCACCTTTTTTTTTTGTATTTTTATAAAGATCTATATTTAGAATATGACTCCTAACTTATTACCGTTAAAAGGTTTTAACTCAATCTGGATCTTATTTTCCATATTCATTTTGACAACATCTCTTCCTGGGTTTGGCCAAGACGTAGAAATTGATGGTAAAATACGCATCTTGACTATAGATAGTATCTCTAATTCCTCCACAATGATCATGAAGGATATCGATGGCACTTTGGCAAGTTCCAACTTTGGTACAATGCTGATCAAGCACTTGATATCCATGCCACACGGAATCCAATTTTTACTGTCTATTGGTGAAGATCCAGTCAATCTTTTAAATGGCGGTGCCAATATTGAGGATTTTTATGGTTTAAAACATGAGGGTGGCATAATATTCCTATTGAGACCAGATGGTTCAGGCATGGTAGCAGCCGATTCTGATCAAAGCGCCATTGCTGAATGGGGATGCTTTGGTACTGATTTACCAATACCTAACGCAGTTTTTATCACTGAAGCTGGAGCCTTAATTGGAGATGGTTTAAGCAACACCGAAGCGATAGATTCAGCATCATGTACAAACCTTGATGATGCTGCAAAAATATGTTCTTCGCTAAAAGTAGAAGGGTTTGATGATTGGTACCTCCCTTCGGCCTCCGAATTAAAAGAAATGTATCTGAAACTAAGGGGCACGTCAGAAGATACGTTTGAGAATTCTTTTTATTGGTCTTCTACGGAAATTAGTTCTCAAACAGCATTTGCTATCCATTTCAATGCTGGTTTGGAATACAGTGTAACGAAATATGAAGTCGCCCGGGTAAGGGCTATACGATCTTTTTAATTAGGGACTTGAGAAACAGAATTCTTTGGCTCATGAAAATTTCGGAAACACGGTTCAACAAAATACCTTATCACACAATAGGTGCTTCCAATCGGCCCAACCATTAATTCCTGGTGAAATCATATAGGTAAGCACTTGACCCAGCAGCTAGAAACTCATCGATGCGATCATAACCAAGATCATCCAATGTACCTATAATGTAATCTTCCTCTTCGCCATGTATGTGCCCAAATAATATCCAAGTTCTACCTTTTAGCTGCACTAGCTCAGAAATATATCTCTCTTTTTCCGTTCTACTGGATACACCAACAATAGCGGGAATTGAACTTCCTGTAAAACCGATTGCCTTATAGTATTGGAACGCATAAGAAGCGCCATAATAGATATAGATAGAATCTCCATTTAGATGATTCTCCGCTATGTAGCACAGACTCTGCTTAACTTCCTCCTTTTCCAGTGGAAAATCAATTCTACTAAATATGCCCAGGAAACAGATAAAAATGATCAAAGACATATAAGGAAATAATCTCACTTGAGAATAATACATCTCAACAACTGACAAAA
>JBGTCB010000115.1:0-4217 GCA_041748995.1 Saprospiraceae bacterium
GAAAGAAGCCAAATTGGTGATCACCGACTCCGGTGGTGTTCAGGAAGAGACCACCTATTTAAAAGTACCCTGTATTACATTCAGGGAAAGTACCGAGAGACCATCGACCGTAGCGATCGGTAGTAATATTTTAATTGAAAATGTGAATGTAGAAAGATCAATTGCAGAAGCTAATAGAATATTATCAGGAAATTCTGGCGCTTCATTTAAGGTACCGGAATTATGGGATGGTAATAGTGCGGAGAGAATAATGGAGAAATTAAATGGACTCACCAAATGATCTTTGAAAAAGTTCAACTAATTTCATTGCCAAGAGTAGAGGATGAAAGAGGTAATTTAACATTTTTACAAAATGGCGATCAGTTACCATTCATTATTAGAAGAGTTTTCTGGACCTACGATGTTCCTGGAGGAGAAGTACGAGGAGGTCATGCGTATAAAAACCAGAAAGAGATCATAATTGCATTGAGTGGAAGTTTTGATGTAATTGTGAAATATAAGGACGGAATTGATGATAAATTTTCTCTAAATAGATCTTATTACGGGCTTTATATTCCTCCAATGACATGGAGACACATGGAGAATTTTTCAACGAATGCATTGAGTCTTCATATCTGCAGCTCCGAGTACGAGGCAATCGACTATATCAGAGACCAACAAAAATTTATTTAAAATGAATACTAGCTCAGTATTCGATGTGTCTGTGATTGAATTACCTAAGAATCATTCTGAAAAAGGCAATATTACAGCCGTAAATAATTTAATAGAAGTTCCTTTCGAAATCAAACGAGTTTACTATTTATATGATGTACCGGGAGGTGAAAGCCGGGGTGGACATGCACATAAAAGTTTGCATCAGATAATTATCGCAGCCAGTGGAAGTTTTGAAGTAACTATAGATGATGGCAGTATAAAGCGAACTTACATGTTGGCCAGACCAAATATTGGATTGTATTTACCATCGGGATTATGGCGAGAGATTAATAATTTCTCTAGTGGATCAATTTGTTTGGTGCTGGCTTCTGAAGAATATAATACATCTGACTATATCAGGGACTATATCGAATTCAGAGAATTTAAAATGATCAGGCCATGATTCACCCACTTGCTGATGTACAGTCAATTAGAATTGGCGAAAATACTAGGGTATGGCAATTTGCAGTGATCTTACCCGATGCCATTATAGGCAATAATTGTAATATCAACTGCCACACATTTATCGAAAATGATGTGTTGATTGGTGATAACGTCACAATCAAAAGTGGCGTCTATTTATGGGATGGTATGATCATTGAAGATGACGTTTTTATTGGACCGGGTGTTGTGTTTACCAATGATATTAGACCCAGATCTAAAAAGTCATTTGAGTTAGTACAAACTATAATAAAAAAAGGGGCTTCAATCGGAGCTAATAGTACGGTACTTGCTGGGATTACTATTGGAGAATTTGCCATGACGGGGACAGGATCTAATATCACAGTTGATGTTCCCCCATATGCATTGGTATATGGTAACCCAGCACGTGTTCAGGGCTGGGTGGATGAAGAGGGAAATAAATTGGAAATGATCGAAGGAGATCGATGGAGATCACAGAGTGGAAGTATATTCCAAAAAACAAATTTTGGATTGAAAAGACTTTAATGAAAATTCCATTTCTCTCATTTGAATATCGAAATACCCTCGTCAAAAATGAGATACTAGCAGCGTTCGAAGAGTTCTTTGATCGTAGCTGGTATATCATGGGCAATAAGCTCCTGTCATTTGAAACCGCTTTCGCTGCATTCATTGGCACGAAATATTGTATTGGCACATCCAATGGTCTGGATGCACTTTTTTTATCATTGAAAGCTTTGGACATCGGAGAGGGAGATGAAGTTATTGTTCCTTCCTACACTTTTATTGCAAGTGCTCTGGCGGTTACCTATACCGGTGCAAAACCTGTCTTTGTAGAGCCCAAAATTGATACCTATAATCTGGATACTGAATTAATTGAAGGAGCAATAACGCCAAGAACAAAAGCTCTGATGCCGGTGCATCTTTTTGGACAGGCCTGCGACATGGACCAAATAATGTCGATCGCAAAACGGCATCATCTTTATGTGATCGAAGATAATGCTCAAGCGCAAGGAGCAGAATGGAATGGTAGGGCAACCAGTTCCTTTGGAGATATTAATGCAGTTAGCTTCTATCCTGCCAAGAACCTTGGGGCACTGGGTGATGCAGGTGCAATTAATACTGATAGCGAACAACTGGCTCAGAGGGTTATGTCGTTGAGAAATTACGGATCTGCTGTAAAATATTACAATGAAGAAATTGGATATAATAAACGTCTAGATGAATGCCAGGCAGCCTTTTTATATGTCTTTTTGAAGTATTTACCGGATTGGAATGTGCAACGGCAGCAAATAGCACACTATTATCATGAAGCCTTAAAGGACATTGAAGGACTGGTGCTACCGAAGATCGAAAAGGGTGCTACTCATGTCTATCATCAATTTGTTATTCGAACACATAATCGGGATCAACTTCAGGAGTATCTAAGCAGTAAGGGTATCGGTACTTTAATTCATTACCCCATTCCTCCTCACTTGCAAAAATGCTATAATGACCTGGGTCATCACAAAGGTGATTTTCCCATTGCTGAGGAAATTTCTGACTCGATTCTTAGTTTGCCAATATATCCTGGTATGACCCAGAATCAAGTGCAATATATTGCCGAACAGATTATCAATGAGAAACGGTAGACCTTTGGTTCGAAATGTTGTAAATCGCCTTATTCTTTTTCGACGGGGAATTCGTAGATATATGGCAAGATACCACCAGAAAAGGGAATTGATTAGGGTTCGAAAGATCGATAAAATCAAAGTAATTTTTATGGTGATTCACGATTCGATCTGGAAATACGAAGTGCTGTATAAATTGTTGATGGCAAACAGACGTTTTGAACCTCTGATAGTAGTTATTCCTCATGTAACGAATAGTGCTCCTGATATGGAGAACCTTTGGACATGTTATAGATACTTCCATGATAGTGGATATAAAACAATAACTGCATATGATGATAAAAAGAATACATGGGTGGACATTAGAGATGTTTGTAAGCCAGATATAGTTTTTTTTACCAACCCACATAATCTATCATTTAAACAATATTCGATTTCTTATTTTATTAATAATCTCACCTGCTATGTACCCTACGCTTTTGTTGTTATACATCTTCTAGAGTTGCATTATAATCAAGAATTTCATCATTGCCTCTGGAAACACTTCGTAGAGACAGAGTATCATAGAGAATTTGCAGGTCGTTATATCAAAGATAGTAAGAATGTAACTGTAACGGGTTATCCTGGCCTTGATCTACTTTTTAGCGGCAGTTATGCTCCTATAAATCCATGGAAAAATATTGGTATTTCGTGCACCAGGAAGATTATCTGGGCACCACATCATTCTATTGAAGGCCAAGGGAGCAAATTGGATTATTCAAATTTCCTGGAATACGCTGATTTTTTTATTTCATTCCTGGAAAATAACAAACATGTTCAAATAGCTTTTAAACCGCATCCACTGCTAAAAGCCAAATTAAATAAACTTGAAGATTGGGGAATAGAAAGAACGAACAGGTATTATGAAAAATGGTCTGATCTAAAAAATGGTCAGCTAGAAGAAGGAGCTTATTTGGATTTGTTTTATCATTCAGATGGAATGATTCTCGATAGCGCATCTTTTATTGTAGAGTATTTGTATTTCAACAAGCCAATTCTATTTGCACTGCATGATGATAAAGTTCAGGATAGATTTAATGATTTTGGCAAATTGGTATTTGATGTCTTATATACTACTAGGGAGCATGACATCATGTCATTTATCAACGAAATCGTAGTAAATGACGCGGATGCACTTATGCCTCAAAGAGAGAGATTTTTAAATAATTACGTTTTGCCAAAGAATGGGAAAACAGCCAGCATGAACATTTATGAAGAACTAAATCGACTTGTATGTTAGGAAAGCATGAATTAGATTATGATCTTTCAGGCACGAAGGCCGAAACATTACTCACACTATCTAGAATGGGTTTTAATGTACCTGAGGTGTATTACTTCACCGTAGAACAATGGAAAGATAATTCATCCTATATATCACAGAATATAATTACGTTGTTTAATAATTCATTATTAGCTGTACGTAGTAGCACCAAAGTAGAGGATAGTGCCGAAAAC
>JBGTCB010000116.1:0-1773 GCA_041748995.1 Saprospiraceae bacterium
ACATCACCAAAGTTTCGATCATCTTCTACCAGTAAGATCCTTTGTTTTTGTGAGGTCATGGTTTGTGCGTTGTACATATAAGTTAAAAGGGCTTTATAAGATCATATCTTAACTAACGCCATTCTCAGTTTTTTCTTGTCCACCGTCAAAAGGTAAATCCAAAATAAAACTACTTCCTTCCCCTAGCTCACTAAGCACTTCAATACTGCCTTTATGGGCACCAACCATGGCCTTGACATAACTGAGTCCGAGGCCAAAACCCTTTACATCGTGAAGATTGCCAGTGTGAGCACGATAGAATTTATCGAAGATATGTTTACGCTGGTCCTTGGTCATTCCAATACCTTTGTCCTGAATCGTGATTCTTATTCCCTTCGGGACATTTTCAGTTGATACTTTGATTTCCGGTTTTTCCGGTGAATATTTATTGGCGTTGTCTAATAAATTGTGAATGATATTGGTGATATGGGTCTGATCTGCCATGATTTGCGGACGGGTTGCTTTCAGTTCCGCTGCCACCATACCACCTTTTTTTTCCACTTGCAAATTAGCGTGCTCGACTGCCTGTACAATGATCTCGTGCAGGTTGATTTCCGATAATCTGATTTTGAAGTCCCTTTTATCAAGTAATGCCATTTGCAGGACTTTTTCCACCTGACTGAGCATCCGGTTGTTTTCCTGTTTAATGATTCCGGCAAACCGATTTACTTTGCTGGGTTGATTGATGATCATCGGACTGGAAATCGAATCAGCCGCCAGATTGATGGTAGCGATTGGAGTCTTAAATTCATGAGTCATGTTATTAATGAAATCCGTACGCATTTCCGAAAGCTTTTTTTGCTGAAGGATGACGACGATTGTATAAACAAAGCAGAATAAAATGATCGCAGTAAACAGAATGGATGCCAGGATACTAGGCCATACATCCTGAAACAGGATTCTTTTTCGATCGGGAAAACTGATAAACAACATGCCCGGGACATTGTGATCCGTTTCAAAGAGATTGATCTTGTATTCGGAATCGTAAAGGCTTTTATTGATCGGTGTGTTGGTGTACTGGGTACTCTCTTCTGCAACAACAAAATTGTCATCCAGGATTACAAAACTCTTTGTTTTATTGGAATAAACACCATAATGATACCCTATAGAGATTCCTCTCCTGCTCAATTGGCGCTTGATCAATGGAGAGAGTTTTTTGATGTCGATTCGCTCGGTCAGATCCCTCGATTTTAATAGTTTACTGACTTCCAGACCCTCCATCAGGCTTAGATTTTGTTGAAACCTGCTTCTGGATTTTCCTGGTAGAGAGGTCAGATCATCCGTGATCAGGGTGCTGTCATCAAGTTTACCCAGCCGGTAGTAAAAATCCAGTTTGGATTGCCCTGGCAGGGTGGGTCCCAGTTCACTGCTTAAGACATCCAGATCGAGGGTGTTTTCGCTGGCAACCAATTCACGTTCTACATAGTTGAGCGCTGAAAATACCTCCTTATTGAATTTTTCTTCATTTAAATTGATACTCCAGCTAATCCACCGGCTCTGAATGACGATAATACCCAGCAGTGAAATCGTCATCAATGCAATCAATACCCAAATGAAGCTTTTTTTCATGCCAGAAATTTGATTCGCGAGAACCTAGTAGACAAACACATCAATTATTGTTGGTAATTTTAATATCTTTTTGTGATCTTCTGCGTTGCCAAGCCTCGTCGTAGCTACGGCTATGCCTGCGTTTGGCGCCTTGAATCCCATCAAAAATCTTACTAAAATTTCTCA
>JBGTCB010000117.1:0-2240 GCA_041748995.1 Saprospiraceae bacterium
CGGCGCCTATCTATGCTATTCCGGTTTATAATCAGTCGCTGGCTTATATGCGTTTAGTGAATCCGGAATTTGGGGATTCCAAACTCCGTACCTCCTGCAATCGTTTGGTAAAAGCCGCCCGTGAATATCCTTTTATGATTGCCGGAACCGGAAGATATTGCACCGACCTGTTAGCTGCCTGCTCCGATCAACTAATTGGTAAAACAGGAGCGGAAGGCATCTATTCCCTGGCCTTCCATCAGGAAATTTATGGGGCCTGCATCAAAATCGACGATGGTAAAATGCTGCCCCAGTACAATGTCGCTCAAAAACTTGTCGAAAAATCCGGATTGTTTTCCAAAAATGTTCTCGCCCCTCTACATACTTACATAGAGGAGCCGCTTCGCAATTTTAATAATTGGGAAACCGGGAAAATTAAGGTTTCCGACTTAATACTCGCTGAAAACTGGAGATGAAAGTAAGTCGATTCCAAATTAGCGCTACAAGCGAAGGGAAAACAACCCTTAAATTCCTGACCGGACGTGTTTTAAATATGAGTCCGCAAAGGCTGGAAGTTGCTTTTTACAAAGGATTTATAAAACTCAACGAAATTGTTGCCAGGCATGATCAACTGCTGAATAGAGGCGATGAGTTGGAGGTTGATATTACCAATTTTCAAAGAGCAAAGGTTTTCCCCGAGGCATTGCCTTTGGATATTGTTTATGAAGATGAGGCCATTATCCTCCTCCATAAAAAAAGCGGAATGCCTTGTCATGCAGGTTTAGGCGTATACCACGGCACTTTATTGAATGCTCTGGCCTGGCATTATCAGGAAAAGGGAATCGAAGGCTTATCGAACGGACTACTGCATAGATTGGATCGGGGTACCAGCGGACTGATGCTCTGTGCAAAAACGAGGGAAGCTTATCAGAACCTGAGCGGACAAATGCTCAGGGGTGAGATTAAGCGAGGCTATTTTGCCGGTAGCGACAGACTTGCTGCTGAATTAAAAGGAACAATAAAAGCACCCCTTAGAAGAGAAGGCAAACACAGTTTTAAAATACTTATTGATGAAACGGGAAAACCAGCCGTCACCCATTATGAATTATTCGGGAAAAGAGAGGATTTAATCATCTATCGCTGCAAAACAGAATTTGGAAGGACCCATCAGGTACGCATTCATCTTGCATCGATAGGAATTCCCTTGCTTGGCGATACCCGATATGGAGGAAAAGAAAGTAGTCGTTTGCATCTTTGCTCTGCATCCATCGCCTTTAAACACCCTATTGACGGGACTCTGTGGCAGATGCGACTGGACGAGCCGGATTTTTAAGCCTGCGACAAGAAAATTCACCTCAATTAATCCACTTTTTTTTGTGGAAAAGAAAGCCATTTAAATCGCTTGAAAGCATAGATTTAATGCGGGATTAAGCTAATTTTACACTTTGAAAAATTGAGTGAAGAAATGACTGATTCAGAACAACTAAGCCGCTCGGATTACGGAGCGGACAATATTCAAATTCTTGAGGGATTAGAGGCAGTACGGAAGCGTCCTTCCATGTATATAGGTGACACCAGTGAACGAGGTTTGCACCATTTGGTATATGAAGTAATCGACAACTCCATAGATGAGGCGATGGGAGGATATTGTAAAAATATCACCGTGGTTGTTCATCCTGACAATTCGATTACAGTTGAAGATGACGGCCGTGGAATTCCTACGGGCATCCATGCCAAAGAAGGGCGTTCAGCTTTAGAGGTGGTTATGACGGTATTGCATGCCGGTGGTAAGTTCGACAAAGACACCTACAAAGTATCGGGCGGATTGCACGGTGTAGGTGTTTCCTGTGTGAATGCGCTGAGTATAAAACTTGTAGCTACGGTACACCGCGAAGGAAAGGTGTTTCAACAAACCTATTCCAAAGGTGCTCCCCAAACAGGTGTTGACGTTATTGGTGAATCTGAGAAACGTGGAACCATCATCCATTTCCTTCCTGACGATACCATTTTTACCGTAACCACCTACCGCTTTGAAACCCTACAAAAGAGGATGCGTGAGCTGGCCTACCTGAATAAGGGCATTCGCTTAACCCTCACCGATGAACGTGAACTTGACGATAATGGCAATGTAAAAGTTGAGACTTTTTATTCTGAAGGCGGACTTAAAGAATTTGTTCAATATATCGATGGAACCCGCGAAGTGCTTATTCCTGAACCTATCTATGTAGAAGGAGAACGTTCAGGTGTTCCGGTTGAAGCGG
>JBGTCB010000118.1:0-3252 GCA_041748995.1 Saprospiraceae bacterium
AACCGCTATGATATCTGGTATAATTGTTCGGATTACCACAATACTCCTACGATCGCTGGTCTTACACAATCTCCCGGATCAGTATACAGGGCACACAGGGTCAATTATGACGAGCGGGATAATACCACCTTATTTACTTTAGATATTTCAAGGGCATATCCGGACAATGACCTGATTTTACGTTGGGCAAGAACTATCATATTACGAAGAGAGCTGAATATTGAGATCAGTGATGCATTTCGACTACGGGAAGGCCACAATATTTCTCAACATATCATGACTTGCTATGAGCCATATGCAGGAGATCCGGGTGAGGTAATGATCCCTTTCCAGCCCGAAGGCCAGGATAAGAAATTATTTATATTGAAGTACGACTTCAATCAATACACACCGGTCATTGAAAAAATAAGCTTAGAAACCCCGGAAGACCAGGGTATCATTCAAAAGTGGGGAGACCGGATTTACCGCATCAGTTTTAATTCACTCGCACCGGTCCGCATGGGTGAATTTGTATTGTTGATTGAACCGGCTACTGGTTAATATAGTGTGGTACGTAGTGGCGCATAGGTGCATATCAGTTCCACTGCGATGAAAAAGCTTATCGTTGATTACCCTTTCTTCGGGAGGGACAATTAAACAGTTAAACAATTCAACAGTTCAACAATTCATTGTCACGCAAAGGCGCAAAGTGAATCAGTTCCACGCGATGAAAAACTTATCGTTAATTACCTTTTCTTCGGTAGAAACGATTAAACAATTCAACGATTCAACAGTTAAACATTTCATTGTCACGCAGAGGCGCAA
This sequence comes from Saprospiraceae bacterium, assembly GCA_041748995.1. Taxonomy (GTDB): domain Bacteria; phylum Bacteroidota; class Bacteroidia; order Chitinophagales; family Saprospiraceae; genus JABDMH01. Next base: position 805 of record JBGTCB010000118.1, read on the forward strand.
AAGGCGCAGAGTGTATATTCAGTTCCACGCGATGAAAAAACTTATCGTTAATTACCTTTTCTTCGGTAGAAACGATTAAACAACAGTTCAACATTTCATTGTCACGCAGAGGCGCAAAGGCGCAAAGTGCATATCAGTTCTTTGCGAAACACAAGCTTCTCGTTGATTTCCTTTTCTTCGGGAGGGACAATTAAACAATTAAACAGTTCAACATTACATTTCAACAGTTAAACCCTTCTGCCCTATTGCGTCAAATATCCACCATCCACCGGATAATATGCTCCCGTCACAAACGAAGCCTCATCCGAATTCAGCCAAAGAGAAAGGCTAGCAACCTCCTCTGGTGTACCTAAACGACCCATCGGATGAAGGGTTGCGATTGCATCTATCATGTCACTTTCCAGGTTGTTAGTGAGGAGTGGTGTCATGATATAGCCCGGTCCGATGGCATTGACCCGGATATTCTGGGTCGCATAATCCAATGCAGCCACTTTAGTTAATCCTACCACTCCGTGCTTGGCAGCAACATATCCGGCAGCATTTTTGGTGCCCACATTGCCAAGAATTGAAGCCATATTTACAATGCTGCCTCCACCCGAAGTCAACATGGCCGGTATTTGATACCGCATTCCATAAAACACACCGGAAAGATTGATCCCAATTACCTGGTTCCATCCCTCCAGAGGATATTCACCCAGGGGGACCAGAGGACCGCCGATGCCTGCATTATTGACGGCGATATGAAGGGCGCCATATGCAGACATTACCGCATCTACCAGGGCTTCATTATCGCTGGCGGACGATGCATCTGCCAAAACAAACCTGGCTTCTCCCCCTTGGGACTTGATCTCTTTGACCACGGCCAGACCTCCTTTTTCATCGATATCAGACACGATTACTTTCGCTCCTTCAGCGGCATACAAAAGGGCAATCGCCTCACCAATACCAGAACTGGCACCGGTCACGATGGCCACTTTTCCATCTAATTTTTTCATAATGTTCATATTTCATTATCGGCTAACCTAATTATAACCGACTCCAAATAATAATAATTCACCGAAGTAAGTCAGAATTTATCCCAAAGATCATGATGATAAATAGCAGAAGAAATGCTTCCGGTCATCGAATTCTATAAGATCTTGCCAGAATGCTATTGAAAATACTCAACTCATCATGATCGTCTCCTATGTGGAGTTACTACGATCTGATAATCAGCCGTTCTCTTCACATCTGACTTTGATGACCTTCAGGGAGAGGTGTCAAGACCTTTTGATTCCTTGTCTCGCTGTGCCAGAGACAACGACTTGTACGGCTGAATCAGCCTGAATATTTCACCTACTACGGTAATTATTGTAAATTTGATCTATCTGCTACCATTATTTCAAATTTTAAAAATTACGTCATGATACGATGTCTTACCTTGCTTTTTGCCCTGACCTTATTCCAGACCAAACTCCAATCTCAAACAAAACAGGATCTAACCCCTTTTGTAGGAACCTGGGCATTGACACTACCTCATAATGGATTTAACGATGCCGGATGGATGGAGATCACGCAGGAGGATGGTTACATCGGAGCTAGTGTGCTCTGGTATGGAGGTAGTGTGACACCGGTCGATCATGCCTACTTTTATGAAAATACCCTCATCCTTACCCAATCCCGAAAGCGAAAAATCACCGAAGGGAAAGAAGCCATGGTGACCTCCTGGATTTCAGTAAGTATCGCTGATGGTAAATTGAAAGGTGCACGAATTGATCCCAAGACTGATGGCAGCGGAGTTACAAAGAGCGACTTCACCGGCGTCAGGCTACCAGCTGATCCGCCCCGGCCTGACCTTTCCAAAGTTCAATACGGACAGCCGATCAAGTTACTTGACCAGAACAGCCTCAAAGGCTGGAAGATCATTGGCGAAGACCGGGCTAATGGCTGGAGCGTCTCGAATGGAGTATTGCTTAACGATCCGGTTCAGACCCATCACGATCAGCATATTCGCTACGGCAATCTCATGACGGAACAGAAGTTTGAAGATTTTAATCTGAAACTGGAAGTCAACATTCCTGCCGAAAACAACAGTGGTATTTATCTGCGGGGTATCTATGAAATACAGGTTTTTGACAGCTATGGAAAGGAAACGGATAGTCACAATATGGGAGCTTTGTACAGCCGGATCAAACCAAGTCAGGCTGCTGAAAAACCAGCCGGAGAATGGCAAACCCTGGATATCACTCTGGTGGACCGGCATGTAAACGTGATTCTTAATGGTAAGACGATCATTGACAATCAGCCGGTAAGGGGTGTCACCGGAGGAGCTATGACTTCCAATGAGTTTAAACCCGGGCCGATCTATTTGCAGGGAGATCACGGGAAAGTCTCTTACCGGAACATCGTATTAACCCCGATAAAGAAGTAAGCTTAAACATCGGCAATTTGGACCTCCCTCTTTAAAGA
>JBGTCB010000119.1:0-1794 GCA_041748995.1 Saprospiraceae bacterium
ATAGAAATGTGTTCGATTATACTATAAAAAAAGGAAGGTGATCTTGGCCCTCCAAAATTAGTAATTACCCATTAAATTTATGGATGTGTCGAATGAAAATGCGACAACATCTGGAAATAACTCAGACGTCTCAATGAAACAAGAGGAATTCAAACTTTCAGCATGCGAATCTCTAACAAAATTAACTTCATGATAAAACCGCTATTAATTTGAATCAGGCACTAAAATCGTATCTCTCTGAACAACTCGGAACGATTACAAAGATTGTCGAAATTCCCGGAGACGATATTTCAACCGCGTATTGTATCACAACGTCTTTGCAGCGATTTTTCTTGAAGACCAGTACAGCGAATGAAGGCCTTGCTATGTTTCAAACTGAAAAACTTGGATTGGAGGAAATTTCTACTACCAACTCAATAAGAACTCCTGAAGTACATCTTTGTGGTCAATCCACATCCATATCTTTTTTAGTGATGAATTATATTGAGTCAAAAAATCCCGATTCAAAAGATTTTCAACAGTTAGGAATCCAAATGGCTCGATTACATCAATGCCACCAGAAAGAATATGGTTGGACTCAAGATAATTACATTGGTACCTTACCGCAATCCAATGAAAACATGACCGATTGGGTTCCATTTTATGTAAAAAACCGGTTATTGCCGCAGATGACTTTGGCTAAACATCGGAGATTCCTCGATCGGAAGGAAGTACCAGACCTGGATAAAATGATGGATATCTGTCATCTCAACTTATCGTCTGACATTCCTTGTCTTTTACATGGAGACCTATGGGCAGGTAATTATTTAATTGACCAGGATGGTATACCCTACCTGATCGATCCGGCGGTGTATTATGGTCATCATCAGGTGGATATGGCGATGAGTGGCCTCTTTGGAGGATTTGATCAGATATTTTACAAAAGCTACTATGATCAATTATCCGCTCCCTGGATTTCGGAGGCGGAAAAAGATCTTTATCAACTGTACTACTTGTCAGTGCATCTAAATTTATTTGGCGGTGCTTACTATCATCCGGTCAGGAGAATTTTGGATAAGTACTTTTGAAAAAGAATGGAACGGGAAGTCTTGAAAAGAAATACTGTAAATAGTAAAGTAAGTTGATATGAATCAAAAACCTGAAATAACTGGTACCCGCTATGTTCTGGCTGTGAAAGCTTTGAAAACCTCCGGTGATTATTATGTGAATCAATTAGGGTTTGAAACCCTTTGGTCGGATGAGGGATGGCATTTTTTAAAAAGAGGTAAATGTATGGTAATGCTGGGGGAATGTCCGGATGACCGATCAGCTTTTGAGACCAGAAATCATTCGTACTTTGCATACATTGAAGTCCGGAGCATTGATGACCTGCACCAGGAATTTTTGAAAAATCAGGTAGAAATTCTGACACCTGTTTCAGATAAACCCTGGGGACAACGTGAATTTACGATACGGACAATTGACGGGCATCGTATTACATTTGGAGAGGAAATTAAAACTTAGAAATTTCTATTATGGAAAGTGGAAAACCCGGCAAGAAAACGATGGTTAAGTTCCGGATCGCGGAGCTGATCGACATACCAGATCTTCTGGACATGATGACACAATTTTATGCCATCGACGGATATCCCCTTGAAGCCGCACTGAATGATCAAAATCTCCGGATCTTAATCGGGAATCCTGATTTGGGTCGGCTTTGGATAATCATTTGGGGAAATCAGACCGTCGGATATGTAGTATTGACTTTTGGCTTTAGCTTCGAATACAAGGGGAAGGATGGATTCGTTGATGAAT
>JBGTCB010000120.1:0-4198 GCA_041748995.1 Saprospiraceae bacterium
TATCAAATGAAGCATCGATCTGACTCTCGCTCATGGGAGGGTACGGTGGATTAACTACGAGGAGCTGATAACCCACTCCCTGGACGAGACGTTTTGCGTTTACTTTATTTGATTCCTGTTCAACGTGTTTAAAATTGGCAGCATAGGCACGCTTATCACGGAGGCATTGTTCGTGACTGGACAAATGCAGGGTATCCCATTTCTTATTTAAAGGCAATTCCGAATCCTTCGGTTGAAGAAATGCGGTTTGGGCTATCGTTTTTAGTGATGTAAAAGGTACACCCCGGCCTAGCAATCGCAAAATCTCCCGCAATGGCATTTCTCCCATACCATAGACTAAAAGATCGGCACCACTGGACTTCAGGATTGTGGGAAATAGTCGATCACTCCAGTAATCATAATGCGTGACCCGACGTAAAGAAGCTTCGATACCTCCGATTACAATAGGCACATCGGGATAAAGCTCTTTGAGAATCTTACAATAAACATTGGTGGCATAATCCGGTCTGAATCCGGCAACGCCTCCCGGTGTGTAAGCGTCTGTCGACCTTTTGCGTTTAGAAGCTGTGTAATGATTGACCATAGGGTCCATACATCCACTGCTTACTCCAAAAAAAAGTCGTGGCCTTCCCATTTTTTTGAAATCTCTCAAATCGTCCTGCCAATTGGGCTGAGGTACAATTGCAATCCGGAAGCCTTCACTTTCAATGATCCGGCCAACTACGGCGGTACCGAATGCCGGGTGATCAACGTATGCGTCACCCGACACCAGGATGACATCCAGTTCCTCCCATCCCCTTTGCTCCACTTCCTTTCGGGTAATCGGTAGCCAATCAGTTATTTCCCTTTCAAGCATAATCGCCACAAATTTAAGACTTTAACTCATGTTGGTGTTCAGATATTTCTCACGACTATTTGAACACCGGTTGAATCAGAGGTCGATTGACAATCTTTTTACTTCATTTCAAATAACCGGCGCCCTTGATCAAGACGAAACTACTGTTTGTCCCTGTTTTTAAATTTCACAGAAAAATGAAGCTTTTGGGAAAGGCTGGGTAGAAAATCAATTTTCCAAATTCAGGTATTTACTTGATTTTTCGCATCCTTAAATTAAGCGGAGTCACCTCCAGGTATTCGTCCTCCTTAATATACTCCATAGCTTCCTCCAGGGAGAAGACAGTCTTTGGGGCCAGTTTAATGGAGTCATCAGCCCCTGAAGCGCGCATATTCGTGAGTTTCTTTCCTTTGATTACATTAATATCAAGATCATTATCCCGGTTGTTTTCTCCTACGACCTGTCCCTTGTACACCTTGTCACCCGGAGCTACAAAAAATTTACCTCTGTCCTGAAGTCTGTCTAAAGCAAATGCTAATGACTGGCCGGTTTCCATAGAGACTAAGGAACCATTAAAACGACCCGAAATTTCGCCCTTGAACGGAGCATACTCCTTGAAACGATGGGTCATTACAGCCTGACCGGCAGTAGCTGTAAGAACCCGGCTCCGCAGGCCAATCAGCCCCCGGGAAGGAATTTCAAACTCCAAATGCTGCACGTCACCTTTCGGTTCCATCTTTTCCAACATTCCTTTCTGTTGTGTAACCAGTTCAATTGCTTTTCCGGCATAATCTTCAGCTACATCAATGACCAGATGTTCAATAGGCTCCTGTTTAACACCGTCAATTTCTTTGAAGATAACCTGTGGTTTACCTACCTGTAACTCATAACCTTCCCGTCGCATAGTCTCGATTAAAATCGAAAGATGCAGAACCCCCCGGCCAAAAACATTAAACTTATCTTCCGTATCTGTTTCTTCCACTTTGAGCGCGAGGTTTTTCTCTGTCTCCTTAAATAAACGATCTCTCAAGTGACGCGAAGTAACAAACTTACCTTCCTGACCGTAAAAGGGTGAATTGTTGATGGTAAATAACATACTCATGGTTGGTTCATCTACCTCTATTCTGGGCAGAGCCTCCGGGTTGTCCACAGCTGCGATGGTATCCCCAATTTCAAAATCTTCCACACCCACTATCGCACACAAATCACCGCTCCTCACGGCTTTAACCTTGGTTTTTGTAAGACCTTCGAAAACAAAGAGCTCCTTGATTCTGCACTTTTTCTTTATACCGCCCTTTTTACACAGAATATAGTCCGTTCCTTCCTGAACATCACCCCGATAGACCCGGCCGATCGCTATTCTCCCGATAAAATTCGAATAATCCATAGAACTGATCTGCATTTGAGCATCACCTGCTGTATAAGGTGCCTGGGGTATCTGACTGATCACACAGTTTAATAATGGGGTAATATCCTCGGTACGCTGACGCCAGTCGAAACTCATCCAGCCTTGTTTTGAAGATCCGAATATTGTCTCAAAATCCAGTTGAAAATCGGCAGCACCCAGGTTAAACATTAAATCAAAGACTTCACCCTGCACATCTTCCGGTTTGCAGTTCTCCTTATCCACCTTGTTAATGACGACAATCGGTTTCAAACCCAAATCAATTGCTTTACTTAAGACGAAACGGGTCTGTGGCATCGGGCCCTCAAAGGCATCTACCAGTAACAATACACCGTCCGCCATTTTCAATACGCGTTCCACTTCTCCCCCAAAATCAGCGTGACCCGGAGTATCGATTATGTTGATCTTGACGCCACTGTAGTTGACAGAGACATTTTTCGAAAGTATGGTAATACCTCGTTCCCGTTCCAGTTCATTGCTATCCAGGATAAGGTCACCAGTTTCTTTTCTGCTTTCCGGATTCCGGCAGGTTTCTATGATTCTATCAACCAGAGTTGTCTTGCCATGATCAACGTGCGCGATAATGGCTATATTTCGAATGTCTTGCATAACCTAATCTGATAAAAGGCCGCAAAGGTAGCTAAAGGGATTATACCGGACAATAGATCTTCAATAATTACAGGGGAAACGGATCTCTCTACAGTCTCCACTCCATCCTAAATTTTACCCTTATCAGGAAAAAGCCCTCTCCCTTTCTTGGACAGGATCATACAGAAGCGGGAAAAACTGACCTTCCATTTTCTTACCCTTTGGAATCACCGGAACCCCCTCCAATAATGGTTCATCACTGTCAGAATAAGTACCATCTGCAAAAACATTCAAAACAAATGCCCTGCGTGAGCGCTCCGATCGATTTTCATAAGATCCGTGCACTAGCAAGGGATGATGAAAAGTACCATATCCCGGTTGCATTTCAATAGGCACCGGTATGAATTTTGCTTTTTGATCTTCCGAGAGATACTGCAATAATCCCTCCATTTGTCCCGCCAGGTCCGGTTTCTGTAACAGACCCCATCGATGACTTTTCGGAATATAGTGCAGGCATCCGTTTTCAACATTTGCATTATCCAATCCTACCCAGCAGGTGAGATGTTGCATGGATTTGGTGCGTGTCCAATAGGAATAGTCCTGATGCCAGGCTACGACTCCACCATGCTTAGCCGGTTTGCTAAATAATTGATCATGCCAGAATCGTACTGCCACATCACCTAATAATTGACTGGCAGGTACCACAAAAGCGGGATTCCATAATATATCGTGAAAACCTTCGGTAATCCGCCAATGGCCAAGGGAATGAAATAAAACCGTATCCGGATCCAGTGATTCATTAGATGAAAATTCGTAAAAAAGGTGATTCCCCGGATGATTGGGGTCGGTAACTTCCTCCAATTCCTGTTTAAGTTTTTCAACCTGATGTTCATCCAGAATTTTGATATTGGGCAAGTATCCATTTTCATGAAAGAATTCCACTTGTTCTTCCGAGAGTTTGTACTGTTCCCATGCATCCTTCGAGACGGGAATATCAAATAGATCAGAGACTAAGCCATGTATAGTAGAAAGATCCTTAATTGTCATTTTTTATCTGATTTTTCGATTTCGAATGGGTAAAACTATTAAAAACCACTATTGGTCATTAACAATTGATCTATCAGGTTTGATCTACCTCTCCTCCTTCCGGTCCATAGAAAAATACCCATGTGTAAAAATCATCGGTAAAGTCAACAAAATAATGTTCTACCCCTGCCTTAACAAAAAGAAAATCACCGCTGGAAAAAAGACTCGCGGCACCGTCTTTCACAAATTTACCGGATCCACTCACCACAACGTAAATTTCATCTCTGGAATGGGGTTTTTGTCTGTCAACTTTGTCCGGCTTATATATTTCCACCGATAAAGTA
>JBGTCB010000121.1:0-28151 GCA_041748995.1 Saprospiraceae bacterium
TCTTGAAGTGTCCATCCAAACAATTGAAAACGCTGAATATTTAAGTGATAAACAGAAAAGAGACATATTCTATAATAATGCAGCAAGGTTTTTAAACTTGTCAGAAGAAACTATTGCTAAACACCATAAAATGAACTGAACATAACATGCGACGATGACGATCATCCTTCCTTCATCAGCACGACGTATTTAGCAGAACCGTAATGCATCAAGAAAAACCTGAACTAAACAAAGCTGTAAAAGTGTTACCTTGTAAACGAGGTAAGATTGATTAAATTAAGTAATTGCTCAACCAAGCCACATTACTTTCGGACAAAATATAATTATGGCAAACGATATCTTTCAAATCACAAGAAAATTAAAAATCGAGGGAAAAGATTATGCCTATTGCAGTCTTCCAGAATTACAAAAACAAGGATTTTCAATAGAGAAGCTTCCTTTTTCCATCCGGATTTTGTTAGAGAATGCTTTGCGTAATTTTGATGATTTTGCGGTGACTAAAGAAAATATTGAAACCTTTCTGCATTGGGTTCCAAAAGGTTCCAATAAGGAGATCCCTTTTAAACCGGCCAGGGTGCTTATGCAGGATTTTACCGGAGTTCCTTCGGTTGTAGATATTGCCTCCTTAAGATCTGAAGTGATCAGAAAAGGTGGTGACGGCACAAAAATCAATCCATTGATTCCGGTTGATCTTGTTATTGATCATTCGGTACAGGTAGATTTCTTCGGAACAAATTACGCAGAAAGTAAAAATGTAGAACGCGAATATGAACGGAACAGTGAGCGCTACAAACTGCTGAAGTGGGGGCAAAAAGGAATGGACAACTTTACCGTGGTTCCTCCCGGAATGGGAATATGCCATCAGGTAAATCTTGAATACCTCGCACAGGGAGTTATCAAACGCGACGGCTGGGCTTTCCCGGACAGCCTTGTCGGCCTGGATTCTCATACTCCCATGGTGAACGGAATTGGTGTTTTGGGCTGGGGTGTTGGCGGGATAGAAGCCGAAGCAGCCATGCTGGGGCAACCGGTTTATTTTACCTGCCCACAGGTTGTGGGATTAAAACTTACCGGCAAAATTCCCGAGGGCTGTACGGCAACGGATATGGTACTTACCATTACCAGACTTTTACGGGATGTTGGAGTGGTTGGCAAATTCGTGGAAGTGTTCGGGGATAGCCTGGATCACCTCACGGTAACTGACAGGGCAACAATTTCCAATATGTCTCCTGAATTTGGTTGTACGGTCACTTACTTTCCAATAGATGACCAAACCCTGGAATATATGCGTAAGACAAATCGATCTAAAGAGCAGATCGATCTGGTAAGAAGCTATTGTATGGAAAATATTTTGTGGCGGACAGGGAATGAAACTATCGAATATTCAGAAATAGTTGAGCTTGACCTTAACAGCTTACGACCAACCGTTTCTGGTCCTAAACGGCCGCAGGATAAGATTTTTGTAGCGGATCTGGCTACTAAATTTCAGGAATTACTGAAGAAGGAATTTGCAAGACAATATATTCCCCTTGAAAACCGCCAGGAGCATCTCTGGTTGGCTGAAGGAGGTTCACAAACCCAGTTTACAGATAACAAGGAACACATTTCACCTGATGTAGTTGTTGAAGATCAGAAGAAACTGCGTTCAGTTAAGATTAAACATCAAAATTTGGAATATCATTTAAGCGATGGGAATATTGTTATTGCAGCTATAACAAGTTGCACCAACACCTCAAATCCATCCGTGATGGTGGGTGCCGGCCTGGTGGCAAGAAAAGCATTAGCCAGGGGATTGCGTACCAAATCCTGGGTAAAGACGAGTTTGGCACCAGGATCAAAAGTGGTCACCACGTATCTCAACCGTTCCGGGTTATCTGAAGATCTTGATGCCCTGCGTTTCCATACTGTTGGTTATGGCTGTACTTCCTGCATTGGGAACAGCGGCCCGCTTCCAAAGCATATCGCAGATGCGGTAGATCTGAACGAACTGGTGGTGGCATCGGTATTATCCGGAAACCGGAATTTTGAAGCCAGGGTACATCCGCAGGTAAAAATGAACTTTTTGATGTCGCCTATGCTCGTAGTTGCTTATGCTCTGGTGGGTCGGGTTGATATAGATCTTATTAATGATCCTCTGGGATATGATCCCAATGGACTTCCGGTTTACTTAAAAGACATATGGCCTAATCAGGAAGAGATTAACAAAACCATCAAAGCAAGCATGAAGGTGGAAGACTTCAAGGAGGTGTATGATGTGATTTTTGATGGCGAAGAGCAATGGAAAAATCTTTCTACTGCTGAAGGAAATCAATATATCTGGGAAGAAAATTCCACTTATATAAAAGAGGTCCCCTTCTTTAAAGATCTTCCTGAAACCCCAAAAAATCCGGAAGACATCAGGAATGCCAGAGTGCTATTACTCTTGGGAGATTCTGTAACAACTGATCATATTTCTCCCGCGGGTTCATTCAGCGCGAATTCTTCAGCAGGAGAATACCTGAAAAGTAAAGGGGTGGAACCTAAGGACTTCAATTCCTATGGTTCCCGCCGGGGAAATCACGAGGTCATGATGCGTGGTACTTTTGCCAATGTGCGGATAAAAAACAGGATTACCGATATGGAAGGAGGCTATTCCACTTACTTTCCAACTAATGAAACCATGACGGTTTTTGATGCAGCCATGAAGTATGCTGAAGACCAAACCCCGCTTATTGTTATTGCCGGCAAAGAATATGGAAGCGGTTCTTCCCGCGACTGGGCCGCAAAGGGTACAAGTTTGCTTGGAATAAAAGTGGTGCTGGCTGAAAGTTTTGAGCGCATACACCGCAGTAATTTGATGCAAATGGGAGTGCTGCCCCTTGAATTTATGAAGGGAAATACTTCTGAAACCCTAGGAATTAAAGGAGATGAAAAATTTACTTTTACGGGAATTTCCGAAGATTTTCACCCCGGTAAGAACATAAAGGTTATTGCAGAAAAAGTTACCGGAGAAAAAATAGAATTTGAGGCAAAATCCCGCCTGGATTCTGAAATTGAAATTGCCTATTATAAAAACGGAGGAATTCTGCAGTATATTCTGAGACAATTTTTGAAAAAAAGTTAGTAATTGAAAAAACGGGACTCTATGAAAAAAATAGCCATTAACGGTTTTGGAAGAATAGGAAGAGCTGCCCTGAAAATACTTCTGGATACTCCCGGGTGGGAAGTGGTGGCTGTCAACGATTTAATGAGCATTGAAAATGCGGCATATTTATTTAAATACGACAGTGTTTATGGTGTGTATAAAGACGAAGTCAGCGCCGATGGCAGCCACTTGCTGGTCAATGATAAGAAGATTCTATTTCTTTCTGTAAAAGATCCGGAACAACTTCCATGGAAGGCCTTAGAAATAGATGTGATAATTGAAAGCACAGGTTTTTTTACAAAAAAAGAAGATGCTGCGAAGCACATCCATGCCGGGGCAAAACATGTAGTGATATCTGCCCCATCCAAGAGCGAAGACACGCCAACCGTTTTACACGGCGTAAATACGGTGGATGGAAACAAATCCATTTTTTCTTGTGCAAGCTGCACCACCAATAATATTGGACCAGTGTTAGAGATCATTGATCGTCGAATCGGGATCAAGAAGGCAATTTTGAATACCATCCATGCTTATACTTCATCCCAGTCCCTGATTGATGCCCCTTCCAGTAGAGATCTTAGAATGGGCCGATCAGCAGCCATAAATTTGGTCCCTGCTTCTACAGGAGCGGCTATTGCTGCCACTAAAGTACTGCCACAATTGCCACAATTAGTGGGTAAATTTGACGGGATAGCGATACGTACGCCGGTTCCTGTGGGCTCCATTTCTGACATTACTTTTGTGGCTACTCGAAAAACCACTGCTGAAGAAATTAATAACATTTTGATTGAGGAATCAAAAACAGAAAGATACAAACAGGTATTATCGGCTTCAAACGCACCTTTGGTCTCCTCAGATATTTTGCAAAGTTCTTTTGCCTCTATTGTTGACCTGGAAATGACAAGGGTTGTGGATGGAGACTTGATAAAGGTAATGGCCTGGTACGATAACGAATGGGGGTTTACCAATCAAATGATTCGTGAAATACAGTTAATATAAAGAGTTAACGAAGAAAAACATGAAAAACGAAGATTTATATCCAAAAGCAACTAAGGAACTTGCAGATAAAAAGGCAGCCCTGGCTCCTAAAAATATTGAAGCCTGGCGTAATTTCAGCAAAACAGTATTTGAGGCAGGGGCACTGCCCGAAAAGACAAAGCAATTGATTGCTGTTGCCGTTGCCCATGTAACGCAGTGTCCATATTGCATTCAGTCACATACTACCCAGGCCATGAGAAAAGGAGCGAGTAAAGAGGAAATTATGGAGGCTATTTGGGTTGCCTCAGAAATGCGCGCCGGTGCAGCTTATGCCCATGCAACTATTGCGATGGCTGAGATGGAAAAATAGGAATTACTTCGACGCTATAAAAAAAATTGATTTTTCAATTTTGGCAGATGAGGACCCGTCTTTATTGCACTTCTGCCTTTCACAACAAAACCCTAATACATGAGGGGTTAGCGTTTCTCCGGCCTGGCCATCGGGAGTCACCACAATGCTGGCAATCCCATCTGCTGCAGTAACATTAACTGAAACCAACACATCAGTTCCCCTGGGACCTTCATAATTCGATTGTGAAGCTACCAAAGTGATAGCACCCATTCGATCAATAGGGTCATCGTCCTTGTCGCAGCTTACAGTGAAAAAGGATAAACCGAGCAGGAAAATTATACTCAGGGTTCTGCAATTAGTAAGCTTATACTTGAAAATTGTACGCATGAATAGCAACTGAAATATTTAGATGCAGTACTAGGAAGACCATCTTTCGTCAACAATAGCAATGATTGGTAATCTTTTTTACTCCTCCTTAGGGATGCATACTACCTAATGTTTGGTATGCCATGTCTTCGTGAAATGAATTAGTTCTGGGTTGGCATCACTAGCATTAGGTATTTTTGATCATGGACAACTTGAGACTGCATCTACCTGACGAAATTCAGATATCTTTGAATGCAGCCCTGACAGATGGAAGCAAGGAAAGTTTCTCGTTATTTATTGATTTTATTCGTTGTGTCGACAGGTGGTTTATTGATTGAATTACTGCTTCTCGGACATTATGAAGATTCCTGGCAATGGACCCCAGTTATTCTGTTGGGACTTGCACTGATTGTGGGATTGACAAAATTTTCAGGTGAGGGCCGATTTATTTATGACCTGTTCAAGGTGATCTCTCTTTTACTTATAATGAGTGGTTTTTTAGGTGTTTATTTACACTTTGATGGAAACAAAGCATTTGAATTGGAAATGTATCCAGACATCAAGGGCTGGGAATTATTCTGGAAGACCATTACCGGAGCCACACCATCCTTGTCTCCCGCTACGATGACTTTAGTAGGTTTTATTGGATGGATATATATAAATATGAAAGGGGCAGCTCTATTTACCTCTGAATGAGTAAAAATTTAATAAGATGCAAGCCAGTGTTGTGAATTGTAAATAAGTTTAGTATAAAAGGCAGTTATTTTGTGCCAAGAAAAAGAAACAGAACCGCACATAGCCGAAGCTATGTAAGGTCTCTGGTAATGAAGTATTGGTGCAAAATAACAAGTTAGATGCTATACTTATTTGCGAATCGCAACACTATGCAAGGCTGGAGGAAGGAAGATAGCCGTAGCTATCTGACTGACCCGTCGGCAAGGCTTGCCGGGCAGGCGATTAACGAAGTATGGCGCAGCATATTATTAAATAAGTTTTCGAAGAAAATTGTTTTTACCATGAACGGGGTTAATAGAGGTGCCCTCAGTTAATCTCTCAAAATTGACAATGATGAAGAATCTGATTTTTAGCGACCTGATGGTGTTGCTTATAGTTTTAGTGTCCACCTCAATCCAGGCACAGGTTGGCCAAAATAATGGTTTATTAAATCCTAATCTTGCCTCGGAAGAGCAATTAAAAGCGGTGCCGGGACTTTCGGCTGATCTTGCATCAGATATAAAGAAAAACCGACCTTTTCTCAGTGTTCTGGATCTCGATAAGTTTCTCAGTACTAAAATGGGAGAGGAACGAAAGGAATTATACACATATCTTTTTATTCCCTTAAATCTGAACGAAGCATCCCGGGAGGAAATCATGCTGGTTCCTAATTTGGGGAACAAGATGGCTCATGAATTCGAAGAATACAGACCATATGTGAAAATGGCTCAATTTCGCAGAGAAATGGGTAAATATGTCGATGATGCTGAAGTTGCAAGATTGGAGCAGTTTGTGTTTGTTCCTATTGAGCTCAATACAGCTACGGATGAAGAGATTCGCAGTATACCTGGTGTAGGCGATCGGATGCTTCACGAGTTTAAAGAATACAGGCCTTACAAGAGCATGGAGCAGTTCAATCGCGAAATTGGAAAATATGTGAATGATGATGAACTAGCCAGGTTGGCACGGTACGTCTATTTGAAGATGTAACAATTCTGCATTTTATGCCTTATCGATAGCATTAAGAATCCATCAGGTTGGAGTCTGCCTGGGACTAAAGCTGTTTGAGCATAGCGTCGTATACACATGCTTAAAACCAGCCTCATTATTTTCATTACCTGATGTATTTTTTTCCTTAGTTATTCAAAGAGGTATGTTAATCATCAATGCCGGCATCTTGACCTGCCAGCTGCTTTTTAAGCATTTGGATCTCCAATTTCATCGCCTCCATTTCTTTTATTAGTGCTTTAATGGCTGCCAAAGCAACCCCATCTGCATCAACCGTGGCAATACCAGTGTCTGTATCTCCCAAACCAAAGGAAGCGGAAAAATCCTGGGCCATGGGCCCAATATGAAGGGCTTGTTCCCCTATGTAGCGCCATTCGGAAATCTTTAAATTGTCCAGCGTAGACAGAATTTTTTGGTAATCAACCTCCGCAATATCTGTTTTACGATTTCGATCTGATCCACTGGATACCGTGCCAAGAGCAGTCACGTTACCATTGCCCAAAATAGTAAAAACCTCCGTAGCCATGCTACCAGGTTGATCAAAAAAAGCATATCTCGCCTGTGGATTGCCAATATTAAAGCGAAACTGACCGGCTACTACTCCCATACCGTAAGTAGTAGCACCAAGTTGGTATAAAGCAAACTTGGTGTGCGCAAGATGATTACCCATCGAAATAAAACCATCCTTACGAATCGTAAATGCATTGGCGCGATTGGACTCCGTGCTGCCAATGCCCACCTCAAAAATCGGATCAGTGGAGACATATTCTGTGGCACTCCCTCCGCCAAGGTTGTATCTGCCAATGGCAGTGGACATAAAGGCATCGGCTCTGGACAAATTTAAAGCAGCACTGCTGTTTCCTGCTGCATGAGCATTACCTAAAGCCACAGAAACTATACCATCAGCAGTCGAAAAACCAGCTGCCAGTGCACCTCTACCATTGGCACTAGATTGACAAAGTGCAGTCGCATGCATACCAAAAGCAGTCGAATTACCTGCAGCAAAGCTACGATCTCCAGCAGCACCGGAGGCACCTACAGCAAACGCATAATCTCCTACCGCCAGCGACTGGCCAAAAGCAGATGACATGTTACCAGAGGCCATCGATTTACCCGTCGAAAAAGAGTGCGCCCAAATCGAATCGTAGGGCCAAACCATTTCTCCAACCAAGGCAGCCTTTTTGGAAGGCAACCAGATGAATTTTGGCCCACAACACAAAGTGTCATTCCCAAACAAAACCACCAGATTGGAGTCTACTTCCAGACCTACCGGCGTTTGAGCACAGACTAAGGAAAAGTAACATAGATAGCAGGTAATGGCGAACAGCTTTTTCATTTTTTAAAATTTTTTATCCAAAGCTATCCAAAATCAGCTGGAAGTGCTTATACAGGGATCCCAGTTTTTTATACTATAGTTTCATATGCCACGATGAGGGCTGGTGAGGATACTACTTTGAAAAAGATGACTGTGATAGAGTGACCACAAACGGGTTTTTAAACCATTTGGAAAATAAGGAGCGCTTTCAGAAGCCCACGGCAGAGACTACCTGGATGTTCAATTAGAAATGGACCCCTCAACTAATGGGCAAAATTTGCAAATGCCCGCAAAATAAATTTGGCGCACCTCTATCAACCTGAGGTCATGGCAGGTCACTAAGCCGGAGAGACTTACTTCTGAAGGTTCCGCAATGGGATTTAGTTATTGGGTAATTTCTGTATTATTCTTCGGGTGGCGAAAGAATAGGTTACCAACAGACTGAGATAGCTGTCTTCATTCTGAATCCTCAATCACTCAGTTGGACTCCTGATCTCTAAATTTGATTTGCGCTTTGGTAGCAGATGAAGCACTTTTGAATTCGGTGAATATTTCTCTCAGCAGTCGGATCTCCTCCCTTAACATTTGGTTCTCCAATATCAATTCCTGGACTGCTTTAATGGTCACGATCTGAGCATCATAGGAGTCAATTTGCAATATTTCTTCCGGATCTTCATCAAGAAATTCGCCACTACCCTTTACTGCATGGGGAAACACCTCGAGATATTCCTGGGCAATAAAATTATAATAAACCCGGTCCTCGATGGACGGATTTCTTAGTCTCCATTCACCGGAATATCGAAAGGACACCGGTCTGAGCCGGATAATGATTTCTCTTGCATTTTGAATATCCTTTATATCACTTTTTATCCTTCGATCACTATTGGCCAGCCAATCACCTGCAGTCGTTTTGGAAGCAGTCCCTTGTACTTCGAGAGCATTAGTCGTGGAAATCCGGTTAATACCCACACGGTTGGCAGAAAAATCACCATAAATTAAGGGTACATCACTAGTTGAATTTTCAATGAAGAGCTTATTGCTGCCTTCTTCGAAAAATCCTGCCTGGTACCCCAGAAAGACATTATTATCGCCTCTGGCCTGATATCCGGCGTACGCTCCAATGAAGGCATTATTGAATCCTGTAGAATCTATTTCTCCAGCATAAGATCCAATATACGTATTCAGACTACCCCCGGTCATCTGACTACCGGCACTACGTCCTATCAGGGTATTCTCTTTACCAGACAAATTGTGGAAGCCGGCACCATTACCCACATAAACATTATCATTACCGGTCTCATTCCGATTGCCAGATTGCCTACCCACGAAGACATTCGCTGCGCCTGACCCATTACTCGCACCGGCATCCCTTCCGATCAAAACATTACCACTACCTTCGTTTACCAATCCAGCCCCGGATCCTAAAAAAGTGTTTGAGCTCCCCATACTGTTGTTCTTTCCAGTCTCATATCCAACAAATACATTTGACCTGCCGGAAGTATTTCGTTGACCCGCTTTAAATCCCAAAAAAACATTTTGAGCTCCATCGATATTGTCCTGACCTGATTGAAATCCGATAAAAGCATTGGCAGAACCATTGACATTTTTCTCTCCTGCCTCCTCCCCGATATAAACATTTAATTTGCCTGACGAATTAGCAATTCCAACTCTATGACCAATAAAAGTATTTTGGTTATCACCATCGTCATTCATTCCAGCCTTTACTCCAATAAAAATCGAAGAGTCACCGGTAGCATTAAACAACTCCATTCTACCCCTGATAATTGCATCCCCTTCTACATGGAGGCTCTGGGTAAACACCGGTTGCAACCGGAAGCACAATAAAAGTCCGAAAAAGAACAAAGTCTTCATAGCTGTATGTTTAAATTAGTTTTCATTATTTGCAAACACTCCATTGCCTACATGGGGGTAAAGTGGGCATTTAATTCGGTCATGTCGATTAAATTTGTTACGATGTATCACCAGAGTTCCCGCTTTGATGCCAATCTCATCAGGGCATGAATAGCACAAAATTGAAACCCCGGTTACCGAGTTCTGGACCAAGCAAACCAAAATTAAAAGTTTTGATAATTATTTTTCCATCATCAAAAGAAGCAGTAATAACACCAGGATTTCCCCTTAATGTAACTACGATCACTGAATTAACAATGGAAACATCTTCATTGTCCACGGTAATCTGATAAACACCAGGGTCGTTATTTTCCAAAGTAAAATTGCCAGTACTTCCTACTATAGCTGCACTTTCAATACTGCCATAGCAGACAGGAATTAAATCTGCACTTCCGGAAGCCGGCCGTCGCATCTCACCTTCGACCTTCATATTTCCATCAACCACCAATTTCTGATCCGGGTTAGTGTCTCCAATTCCTACATTTCCATTTCCAAGCACAGTCATCCTCGTACTACCATTGGTTCTCAGGGTAAGTGGGAGATCCGTCTGGGTGCCAACTAAACCACCAGATGACGGATTATATCCCAAAACCACTTCTCTGGTGCCCGCGCTATTTCGTAAGCGAAGAACAGCATCACCATCGGCATCGCGATCGTAAATGGTTAGTTCGGCATTGTGTGGTAAACCACCCAATCCAAGATCTCCATTGCTATCCAGCATCATGCGGGTCGCACCGTTGGTCCGGAAAGTCAATTTGGTATCCGTTTGAGTCCCCAACAAACCACCAGAAGACGGGTTAAAGCCATAAACCATTTCAACCGTGTCATCCGCCGATTTTAACCTGATCACTGCGTCACCATCAAGATCGTTATCAAAAATCGTTAACTCATCATTGGCAGTACCTTCACCAATCAATACATTCTTAGCAAATGAACCGGAAACCGGCTGACCGTGAGCATCGCATATTCCTGCTGTCACGAATAGAGAAATAATCAAGTATTTATTATTGAACATGATAGTTAGAATTAACTGAAGTCCTGAATGTCTCAAATTGCTATGCCATTATCTTCGCTGCCATTATTTTCACGATAACCATCGTGTATTTAGGTCAGAAATACTGAATTTAAATTTGCTGTTTGTCAAATGTTTTGCAGTTGTCGTGTATTTAGGTCAGAATGCGTTTGTGCTAACTGCGTTGGATTTCACGTAGCATCGATTAAAATCAAGATTTGGTGTTGTTTGCTCCTATTTGTCTGTTGCACCTTCATTTTTTGAATGTGTTGCTCCGGTCAATAAATTGATTCCACCCACTTTGTACTTTATACTTTATACTTTTCACTTTATACTTTCCACTGATTTAATCCTTGAGGCAACGCACAGCGTGCCCGCTCGCACGGGTGTCGGTTTGCATGAAGGCTTCGCTGCTGAGGAAGAGAAGGTTATGAGATTGGGTACCGCTAGCCGCACCTGACCAGTAGAGGCCGGCTAAACCCACACTGACATGCGAACCATTGCTGCTGATACGAATGCCCGCCAAGGGCAACTTAAGCGGTGAGGCATAGGCCCCGGCAGCATCGTTGCTACTCCAGCTCGTGCGCTCTGCATCTAATTCTGCGTCTGTAGGAAGACGATAGCCTGTCGGGCACGGATTGTTTACCCCATTGACCCCTTGCCATAGCATACCATTTTGTGGGTTGCGCCAGTCGAATGGGCTGCCGGTTGCTATGATGAAATTTCCATGTCCAGGTTGGTCCGTGCTACTCGGGGTTGTAGTTGTGGCAGAGTTACGGCACTGATGCCCATCCGCTCCCCGGCCCCATTGGTAGAGGTCCCCATAGGAGCTGGCATCGGTACTACTCGTGGCTACCTGACGGGCACCCAGGTTGCGGTCCATCCATGTTTTACCCGTAATCGGGTTGGTGACATCAACAATAGTAGTGGGGTTGCCTAAACAAAAAACAGCGCCTGCTGGGTAATACTCATTGTTTCCACAGCCATCATGCCATACCGTTCCATTCCACCATTGTAAACATCGAAATGTTATGTTGTAAATCGTCAGCCCTTCAGCAGGATTGACCATAACTTCTCTCTGTGCCTGGGTCATACGAGGCGGTAGAAATCCCTTTGTGGTACTCGAAGCATCCAAAATCGCAGAAGGATGTGGAGTGTCTGGCCCTATTCCTACTTCGCCTTGGGTCATAGCCTGCCGGGGCAATAAGATCATCGCTGTCATGAATATCGCTGCAAGAATTGTTATTGATCTTGTCATGATTACTTGATTTTTTATGGTTTTACCACGGTTATTTGCATCACGCCAACTAGTTGGATTTAACGGGGTGACCTTTCTGATTTTACTGATTTACAACAAGAAACAAAGTAGCTTGCAGCCATTCCTAATTTGTGTTTGCTTTGTTATATTTGTCCGTTGCCACCTCATTTTTGGAACGTCCTCAAATAGTTTGCTCAGGTCAAAAAGTTGATTCCACTTTCCACTTTTAACTTTCCACTTTTAATTTTTTACTCTCCACTGAACTAATCCTGAGGATTAGCAGCCTTCCGCTGCTCCCGCATAGCGGGATTCCACAGGGCTAATCCCTAATGCAACGCACAGAGTCTCCGATCGCTCGATTGCTGGTGTCCAAGATGGTACTGTTGCTGCTGAAGCTGAGGTTGCGAGAACTGGCACCACTCACCGTACTACTCCAATAAACGCCACTGGAACCGACAACGAAGAGCGAACCACTGCTGCCGGCGCGGAGGCCCGCCGCGGGCAACTTAAGCGGAGACTCGAATGCCCCGGCAGCATTATTCGTTACCCATGTTAGCCTTTCCTGGTTCCACTCGGCATTCGTAGGTACCCGGAAGCCTGATGGACATGGATTATTTTCGGCCGCAGTACCTGACCACATATGGGTTTCCCCTGTACTCAACCAATTATGCGGGAATGAGGTTGTGGTGATAAACAGACTATCCCAAGAATTACCTCCCGACAGCCAGTTAGTAGCTTGGGTCTTAGTAGTATCGGATGTACGCACCTGATGACCGTCCGAACCACGCCCCCATTGGTAAAGGTCGCCATAGCTGGCAGCATCTGTAGAGCTGATTGCCACCTGAGTAGCTCCCAGATTGCGGTCCAGCCACACTTTGCCGGTTACCGGATTGACTACGGTGCCGTAGTTGCCTGTGTTGCTCTGTGCCAGTGCCTGCCATGCTCCGTTGATATATTGATGAAGGCCTGCCACATCACAGTCAGTACACGAGATCATCAGTCCTTCAGCGGGAGAGGTAATAGCATCTCTCTGTACCCGGGTCATACGAGGTGGTAGAAAGCCCTTGGTGGTACTGGAGGCATCCAAAATCGCAGAAGGATCCGGTGTGCCTGGCCCAATGCCTACTTCGCCTTGTGCGATGGTTTGGCGGGGCAGGAAGATAATCGCAGCGATGCATATCGTCGCACAAATGGTGGTTGATCTTGTCATTATTACCTGATTGTTGTTACATCATTCCGGAAACTGATTTTGCAGAGGTCAAATTGGCAATTTGAATGCGACTTCAACATGAAACTTATCCAGCCAATAAACCCGAAGGGTTATAATTAAAAAAGAATAATTTTCATGCTTATTATTTATTTTCATATTTATAGAAGAACCTACAGTTTTTCCCATGAAAAAGGCTAGCTACCCGCTCTTGATTTCCTGGCATCCAACCTCATGCAGTATTTTTCCAATCTATCGACATTACTTCGACAGGAATCCTTAATAATTGCTCTTCAAAAGCCCGGCGAACCACACCAGCTACATTCACAGTATTCAACTTGATCATTATATTTTTACGGTGTGTCTTGACGGTGTCCAAACTAATGCATAGGATCCGGGCGATCTCCAGACTATTTTTTTCCAGAGCAATTAATTGGACAACCTGAATTTCACGAACGGAAAGTTTTATCGGTCTGTACTTTAAATCTACCATCAGATACGGATTTAGTTTAAGAATTAATCTTTAAAACAAAAACATTTAATCCAGTCAGAAAAAAAGGTGGAAGAAACTTATTTTTATCATAATGATATTTGCTTTAATTATTAAAATGATTTTCCAAATAATTATATCAGTGAATATTTATCGAATTTTGAAAAATTTGTTTATCCAAATCTAGTGTTCACCCTGATACCGAACAATACCATGAAAAAGTGAATTTTTATCCCTGATAAATACCTATAATCCGGTATCCCACCTTATCCATAAATATGCTAAATTACCTCATGCATAACCTACCTGCTTTGTTGAATGCATAACTACGGATATCTATTAATAATATTTCTCACTATCTCCTTTGGCCACAAGGGTACCTGTCAGCTTTCAGCCTTTCAGATCGATAGCCTCAGGGAACTACTTGCCACTGCAAGAGAAGACACCACCAAAGTCAACCTCTATATGCAACTGGGAAATGAAGTAGGCTACACAGATTTAAATGCCGCCCTGGACTACGCACAGCAGGGCTCTGAGCTTAGTAAGAAAATAGGGTTTCCGAGAGGACAGGGACGATCGGCCTATTTGTCAGCAATTTCCTATATGGAACTGGGAGATCTTGAAATGACCGACTCTATGCTCTTTATTTCAGGAGAGATTTTCAAGGGTTTACAAGATGTAAATGCCCAGGCTAAAGTATCCAATGCTAAGGGGAACCGGCATTATATAGCGGGAAATTATCAGCTGGCAGCCAACTACTATTCGGAAGCAGCTGAGATGTTTGATGCAATGGGCGATTCGACTAACTCCCTTATTGCCTATCAAAATCTGATTGCCATGCTGGGTCAAATCAATCAGCATGAAAAAGCTGTAAATCTTGGTAAAAAAATCCTGTCCAGAATTGCAAACAGCACCGACACCTTGCAACTTGGATATACTCTACAGGGGTTGACCACCGAATTGATTTATATTAATGAGTTTGAGGATGCCGGCCAATACCTCGATCAACTGCAATCGATTGGAAATACGACACAAGACCAAAATTTATCCGCTGACATCTTTGGTACAATTGGTACTTATCACTTCAAACTTCAAAACTATGAGAAGGCTATTTTCTTCTTTGAGACAGCAAAATTAAAAGCCGATAAACTAGGCAATAAGTTTCAGGAAGCCAACCATCTCAATTCATTGGGGCAGTGCTTTCTTGAAATTGGTAATCTGAAACAATCAGGGGAGTATCTGATTGAAGGTATGAATCTTGCCACTCAGCATGGTATTAAGGGCGTTGAATCTAAACTGCATTTATCATTAAGTAAATTATACCACCGGCAAAACCAGGATCAGGAGGCTTACAATGCATTGCTTCAACACAAAATTTTAAATGACAGCCTGCTAAACATCGAAGTTATAAATCAGGCAATGCAGCTGGAAACCCAATTTGAAACCAATAAAAAAGACAAGGAAATAAACGACCTGAAACAAACTCAACTGGAAAAAGATTATGAAATAAGACGTCGCAACACCTATCTCGCTACCGGAGGAGGTATTATACTACTCCTGTCAGGAGGTATCTATCTGATGATAGGCATTTATCAAAACAGGCAGGAACTAGCCCGGCAACAAAACATGATACTGGAGGAAAAAGTCAAGATCGCCGAAAAAGAACAACAAGTGACCTCCCTTCAATCAATGATTAATGGTCAGGAGTCTGAACGCACCCGTATTGCAAGGGATCTGCATGATGGCCTGGGGGGTCTTTTTTCCACCGTCAAAATGCACTTTTCAACCTTACAACAAGACACTCCAACAATCAAGGAAAATATACTATATCAAAAAACCCTGGATCTGATTAATAATGCTGCGGATGAGTTACGAAAAGTCGCTCACAACATGATGCCTGAAGTGCTGATGAAGTTAGGATTGATTGAGGCTCTCCGGGAATTCTGCAACAATATCAGCTCCGGCAGACTATTGGAGATAACATTTCAAACATTTGGAATGGAAGCTCGGCTGAATTCTTCGACTGAAATCATGCTGTACCGTATTGTTCAGGAATTAGTCAACAATATAATCAAACACGCAGATGCCACCGAGGCCATTATTCAAATAAACCGGGATCAAAACCGACTGAGTCTGACTATTGAGGACAACGGTCGGGGCTTTGACACCCAGGAGGCACAAGTAAAAAGGGGAATGGGACTCGAAGCCGTCAGGAGTCGGGTGGTCTATTTAAATGGACATGTCACAGTTGATTCCCGCAAAAATATTGGAACTACCATCATGATTGACTTAATAATCAATGATTAAAAACATAATATTGCTATAGATATCAGACAGGAGGCAGAATTATGTTAAAGATATTGATCATTGATGACCATCCCTTAGTAATAGATGGCATAAGGACCATGTTAGATCAAGTGGAATATCTTTCTATCGAAGGCTCTGCCAGGACAGCAGAGGAAGCTTTATACTTTCTTAGCCAAAATAAAACCGTCGAGCTCATATTACTGGATATCAATCTACCCGACATCGATGGTTTAGAGCTCTGTAAAATAATAAGACAGCAAAATAAATCTGTTAAAATAATTGGACTAAGTTATATTAATGAAGCAGGAATAACCGCCCAATTTCTGAAAACGGGAGCTAATGGATTTTTGTTAAAAAATATGGAACGGGATGAACTCCTGGAAGCGATTGACAGGGTCCTGAAAGGAGGCGTCTATTTAAGTCCGGATGCCAATGAAAAAGTGATACAACAAATCCGAAAAATAGGATCTCCATCCCAGAATTTACCGGTTCTGACAAGACGTGAAAGAGAAATACTGCAGCTGTTAGCGGATGGAATGAAGAGCAGTAAAATTGCTGAAAAATTATTTCTAAGTAATCATACCGTAGATACACACCGGAAAAACATGCTGCAAAAATTTAATGTGCATAATACCCAATCATTAATAAACCGGGTTAAGGAATTAGGAATATTCTAGTGCCGCATTTTCGAAGTATCTGATACAAGTAATAAGCTTATTTTTCGGCAGATCAAATCTGGGATGCTGACCGAAGCGTCAGTAGAAGCGAAACCGAGCATAGTACTCACTACGTGAGGCTTTCGATGATGACGCCGTCCGACAAAGCCTTTGGCGTCGGGCCGATGAGATGGTGGAAAAGAAGCCGTCAATGGTGTTAGATATTTTGGAAATGCAGCACTGGGAGACGGCCGAAATACTCAATTCGTCCTGAATTTCTTCATTTGGAATTTCCTCATTTTGATAATCAGCCGATCTTAACGCCTCTTTGGTTTTTGTTGATACTCCTTAATTTACAACTTCCTGCCACAATGCAAGCTTTCACTCAGCTAAAAGAAATTCGGTGGGTAAGCACAAACTCGAACCAAACGCGGAAATAATGCTGGCAAGTACTCCTGCCGAGTCATAAAAATTACTTGCTTCTGAGCGATTTTTTGTGCTGGGGTAATTTTTCCAACCTGGATAAACGGATCTGTTGCTCTTCCATCCGGGCATCCATTGACCGAATTTGGTCTTGCTGTTCCTGAATATCCTGATGTTGGATTTTAATGATCTCTGTCAGGTACAGCACCATTTTTTCGTAATTAACATTATTAGGTAAACCGGTTGTGTCATAGGTGACCAGATTGGTCAGACCGATAGAATCGATCTCTTCGGCGAGATAACCGTACTCCCAATAATTTTCGGCGCCGGGTCGGGTATACTTAACCGGACGAGTATTGAGGATCTTTGTCCATTCGTCTTCGAGTGTCTGGATGTTGTCTTTGAAGCGGAGAGAGGAGTTTTCCCAAAAAATCTGACCCGTATTAATATCGAGTTGCAAATTTGCTCTATCCCCATTAGGAGTCACTTCCAAAAATACATTGCCCCCCAGGTACAGATTGCCTCCATCATGATTAAGAAAAAGACTTGCCGGCTGACCATTGTTACGCGCCATTATTTCATTATCATCGATTACAATATTCATAGATCCGGTGGATCCCAGCATGAGATATCCATGACTTGAAAGTCCTGCGTCCAGACCAAATGGAATATGTGTCTGGCCATTTTTCAAAACAGTCAAGGCGTTCTTACGATGGACTTCAGTCCCGATTCCCACTTCAAAAACCGGATCTGTTGCAATCCACATATTTGTGTTCCCATTACCCAAATTATAAGTGCCCACTGCAGTCGAAGCATAAGCCTGAGAAACCGTGCCCTGCCCCAGAGCCGATGATGAAACTCCACTTGCATATGCGGTCGATCCGGATGCAAAGGAATTTGAACCCCTTGCGATGGTGCGATCTCCAAATGCAGATGATAAAAAACCCAGATTAAAAAGATTGCCATCCGTATATCCTGACCTAAATGCCCCGTAATCCGAATGCCAGAAAAGCTTAAAAGCTAAGCCGTTTATGCTGTCACCCACTAAAAATGAATGATCTATCGGGAGATTGATCTGGGCAAGGCTAATATTGGGGATCGTAATTATCAAGAGTAATAATATCTTTTTCATCTTGGCTTCTTATTTTGTTTATTTGGATGTTTCCTTTTTACTGTCAATTTTTCAATTTGACGATCCAATTGATCAAGCCTGTTTTGCTGGAGTTTGACCAGTTCTGTCAGGTACAATACCATTTTTTCATAATTGACATTATTGGGTAAGCCGGTTGTGTCATAGGTGACCAGATTGGTCAGTCCGATGGAATCGATCTCTTCGGCGAGATAGCCGTACTCCCAATAATTTTCAGCGCCAGGACGGGTATATTTGACCGGACGGGTATGCAAGATCTTTGACCATTCGTCTTCGAGTGTGTGGATATTTTCTTTGAAGCGGAGAGAGGAGTTTTCCCAGAAAATCTGACCCGTCTCTATATCAAGCTGCAGATTTGCTCTATCACCATGGGGAGTCACATTCAAAAATACATTGCCGCCCAGGTACAAATTACCTCCGTCTTGATTAAGATGAAGATTAGCAATCCCTCCATTTTGTCGAGCCATGATTTCGTTGTCATCAATGATAAGATTTGTGCCCAGAGGATTGCCAATCATCAGGAATCCGTGACTGCTCAGGGAGGCATCCTGACCCTGGGGGATATGCATTTGACCATTCTTAAGAATAGTCAATGCATTCCTTCTGGTGGTTGAAGAAGCTCCGTTGCCGACCTGAAAGAGAGGATCTGTTTCTATCCGATTTATAGGATCTCCCCATGAAAGGTTATTGATACCTACTACTGTCGATGCATAACTATCCGCAATGGTACTAGCTCCCAGGGCAGTCGAAAAATTACCGCCTGCCCGGTTGAAGAATCCTAAAGCGGTAGTACCGGTTCTGGTCGCCGTACTACCAGCTCCCATTGCTGTCGAAAAGAATCCAATATTCTGATAATTCCAATCTGAGCCATCCACAGATCCTGCTCGAAATGCTGCTTTAGAGGGTATCCATAGAAGTTTTGCGCCTGAACCAATGGTATCGGATCCAAATAAAACGGTTTGAAAAGGAGCCACATGAAGTCCTAAAGCATCCTGAGCAAAGAGATGGCCAGTAATACATATCAAACTGAGAAGCACTATTTGCCTTTTCATAGGGGTTATTAATTATATCAAAATTAGGAAGGTAGGTTACCCGGAGATTGTACTACAGTTCCAAAAACTTATAGTATAGGCCCAAAATAAAAGGACCAGTTGAGGTTTTATCAACTTACCTAATTAATTTGACCATCCTCTATGCATTATTCAAGGAACCAGGCGGTTCTAGCATCAATCGGAATATTTCAGCAGGCTCTTACGGTACAAATTGTCTGAGATAGTTATGGGACTGGACTAATGATCTTCGGCGGTCTTCAAAACTACCTTCGTAGGCCCGGTCTTCTACCTCGACACAAACGGCACCCGTATACCCCGTATCGGTGAGATGAGAAAAGAATTTACCCCAATCTACATCTCCCAGACCGGGTAATTTTGGAGTATGATATTTGTTGGGGTGCGCCATTATACCAGCTTCGTCGAGCTTCGTGTGGTCCAGCCGGGCATCCTTGGCGTGAATATGAAAAAGTTTATTCTTGAATTCCTGAATAGGCTTTAAATAATTCATGTGTTGCCAAATCAGGTGACTGGGGTCATAGTTTAGACCAAAATAGTCACTGGGTATATCTGCATACATTTTGCGCCAGATTGCAGGTGTTGACGCAAGATTTTTGCCCCCGGGCCATTCATCGGCAGTGAAAAGCATCGGGCAATTTTCGATACCAATTTTAATTTTATTTTTTTCGGCAAGTGCTATCAGAGGTTTCCATGTTTTTAAAAACAAAGACCAATTGTCGGCGACACTTTTATTCCAATCCCGGCCAACAAAGGTATTGACATTTTTTAGCCCCAGGGCGGCACTGGCTCTAATGACTTTTTTCAGATGCATTATGGCTATCTCAGCCTCTTCGCGGTCAGGGGTCAGAGGATTAGGGTAATATCCAAGTGCACTAATCTGCACACCGGTCTCCCTGGTTAATTGGTGGATTTCCCTGATTTGTGTCTTATTCAGTTGATCTACGTTAATATGGGTAATTCCTGCGTACCGGCGATCAGCTTTACCTTCCGGCCAACACATAATTTCCACACAATCATAACCGATTTCCCCGGCAAGGGTCAAGACTTCCTTTAAACTTAGTTCCGGTAAAATCGCACTAACAAATCCCAGCTGCATATTTGATCTTAGATTTTTGATTTCAGATTTTAAATTTCAGATCCTTGATTTCTTCTAAGGATCGGCAATCGATCAGAAATGGTGTTTCCAATTACCATGTTTTGCATTTCACAACTTCTGATATTTTACCTCACCACCAACTATCGTAAAAAGTACTTCTGCTTTTAAAATATCTTCATCGGAGCAGTCCAGCAAATTTTGTGATAAAATAGTGATATCTGCTAGTTTTCCCTCTTCAATCGATCCTTTTATGTTGTCTTCGAAAGCAGCAAATGCAGCATCCAGGGTATACGATCGGAGAGCCTCATAACGGGTCATTACCTGTTCAGGAAAAAATTCAAATCCGTTGTCGATTCTTTTCCGGGTCACACTGGCATAGTAAGACTCCAAAGGATTGACATCTTCGACTGGGGCATCCGTACCATTAGCGATAATCGCACCGGCATCCAGTAAAGACCGCCAGGGATAAGCTCCTTCCTTAGCCCGCTGATGACCAAGTCGTTTTTCGACAAAGGGAGCATCAGAAGTACAATGAATCCCCTGCATGGCGGCTATCACTCCCATCTCAGCAAAGCGGGGTATGTCTTCAACCGCCAGATGCTGCGCATGTTCAATCCGCCAACGCAGATCCTTTTGGTCGGATACGGCCTTTTCATAATAGGGTTGAAAGATATTCAGTACTTCCTGATTGGCCCGGTCACCGATAGCATGCACACATAGCTGAAGACCATGGGCATAGGCTAAATCTGCAATGGCATCCACCTCAGCTACCTTAGTCGTATTCTGTCCAATGAAGTCTGTTTTATCATCATAAGAAGTAAGCAACCAGGCACCAAATGATCCCAGTGCTCCATCTACGTCGGATTTAATTGATCGCACCGTAAGCATCTGATCACCTAATCCGATCCAGGGAAAAGACGATAGATTGCCCCTAAGTTGCTCCGAGTCATGCCTGATCATCACCCATAAACGGACGTCGAGTTCCCCTTTTTCTGCCAATTCTTTATACCGATCTATCCAATCGAAACCAGATCCGGCATCCTGAAAAGAAGTAATTCCATTTTTCAGACACTCCTCTTCAGCCAGCTGAATACCCGCGTACCATTGGTTTAATTTTTCTTCTTCTGAAAGGGTTTCCAGATATTCCTGATAGGCCCGGCGCAGCAGACCCTGAGCTCTTTCTTCAAACATACCGATGGCCGTGCCTCTGATATCACGCACAATTTCTCCTCCTGCAGGATCGGAAGTTTCCCGACTGATGCCTGCTGCTTTCATCGCCGCTTCATTTGCAAAAGCTCCGTGTCCGCTGGCATGGAATAACAATACCGGATTATCGGGTGAAATCTCACTTAACTCGTTGTGATAAGGGTAACCATGGACATTTTCTTCAGGCACCCTGACCCACTTCTCCTGGTGCCATCCCTGCCCGACGATCCAGTCTCCCGGAGCACTTTCTTTCACTTTGTCCCCTACCATAGCCACGATCTCGTCCCATGATTTTGACCGGAGAAAGTTGAGATTCTGCAGGCTGCTTCCTAAACCCGAGAAATGACCATGGCCTTCGATAAAACCCGGCATCACAAACTGCCCCTGTGCATCGATCATGGTGGTACTGTCGCCACGAAAACGGGCGAGAATGGATGCGTCTCCTACGGCAATGATTTTTCCGTCTTTAATGGCAATCACTTCCGCTTCGGGTATCTCATCGTTTAAAGTGGCGACTACTCCATTGCTAATGATCAAATCTGCATAATCCACCTGTTCGGAATGACATGCCAGCATGAAGACCAAACACAATCCGATGATACACTTGTTCATCCTAATCCTAATTAACTACGGAATGTGGCCTAAAAGACCTGGGAGGCTATTGATTTCTTGGTCATTTCTTAATTAACTTCCTGTAGGCGTAACCGAGGACATCCATAATCTTCGAGTGCAAATTCTTTGGCGCGTTTTTACGGGAAGGAGTCCTTAGGAAGAAAACAATTGCAAGAAATATCAGGATATACATCAACATAAGTCATCACGTTTGCAGCTGTTGCGGCGGGTTAACCGAATATTCAGCTGACTATGAAAAAATAATGGTTTGATCCGGGAAAGGCAAGATATCAAAAATCCAGCACCTATCACTGAAACCTGTAAAGAAAGCCACCGGCGAGACTCCTTAGAGAAAATTTAAATCAGACTGATTGGCTAATGTTTTGCTCCAAGGATATGTTCGAGCCTTTTTGGCAGGTGCTGATTAACCCACTTTTCGTAATTGTTATCATATCCAGCTATATCCTGCAGTTTCTTCACTTTTTCCATGATTTGCCGGTAAGTTGTCTCATTTATCTTATGCTCCCGGATTTCTGTTTCGATGTTCTGCATCCCAAGGGCAATTCTTTCCTGTGCTGCTTTATTGGGTTCGCCTTCCGCTTCAGACAGATATCCTTCAATGACATTTTGAGCAATTTCCCGGCCATGATCCATTGATTCCTTAATGTTACCTCTTCCGGTCACTGTATTACCCAGGGCGAAGATGTTTGGATAACCACGTAACCGACAGAAGATCTCATTATCAATTTCATACATATTTCCACATACCGGAATACCCGGTATCATGTCTGGCAGACTACCAATCGAGGAAATGACATAAGGAAATCGCATTTCCTTGTCCGATCCTGGAATTTCTGTCACCTTGCCATTGACTACTTCTGTTTCCCGGAAGATAAGTCCTACCAGTCGGTCCCCCTCTACAATTTTATCAATCGGGACATGGTTTGGAGCCATGTTAAATAAATACTTGGATTGATAGTTATTCAATATTTTTTCCCGTACAGTCTGTGCTTTACTGATTTCTTCCGGAGTCTTTGGATCTCCCGGAGACAATGGCATGTCCTTAACACGCCTTCGGTAGAAGAGGGTACATCCCTTGATTCCAAGATCTTCCAGAGTTAGACCTTTTTCATCCAGAACTCTGGCGATGCTTCGATCCAACGCAAAAAGATCGACTTGATGGCCTCTTTCTTCCAGGGCTTTTTGTACTAATTCAAACATCAGAACCTTGGCAACATCCAGTGATGCCAGTCCACCTCCGATGATACCAACTCCATCTTCTATCTGATAAGCCTGGAGATCCATTCCAGTCTCATGCATATGATTAAACCAGTAGATAAAAGGATTCTGATATACTAATCCCTTACCGGCATACTCGTCAATTCCCTCAATTCCCAATGGACGATCCTTCCAGGCACCTATTGCCAATAGGACTGCACTGAAACCCCAGTTAACCAGATCTTCAAATAAAACATCCCTTCCTAATTTGGTGGAAGGGACAAAGGTTACCAGAGGATGACTGAGTTTTTCGTTGATCCTCTGCTCCTCTTTATCCCGCAGCTTTACATGCCATTTGGGAAGACCGTCTTCGATTTTGCCATAGGGCAATGAATTTTGGTCAAAAACAATAGATGAAATTCCTCGCTGAGCCAATTGGAAAGCTGCTTCTGATCCCGAAACTGCCCCACCAAAAATGGCTACGAGATATTTTGGTACTGACATTACGCTAATAGTTGGTCTTTCTTACTTAATCTCCCAGGTAGTAGGTCCAGAGATTAAGGCATCCAGATCCGCTCCTCCCTCTCCGGCCTTGGCAAGTTGTGCATGCATCATCGACTCATAAGTAGGTCGTGCAGCAGCATACATGACTCCGAATGGCCTGGGTAATGTTCCACTATCTTTTGGGTTATCAAAAAAATGAGATAACAAAGTTGCTTTGAAAATATCTTGTTCATCATGAACCCAAAGATCGTCCTCTGTGTACCGTCCATCATTGATGCTTACAACCATGGGTTGCGTACCTTCAAGTCTGATGCCCTTGTCTTTCGTGGTTCCAAAAACCAGGGGCTTGCCATCTTCCAGAAAAAGACATGTTTCTCCTTTGCTTTCTTTTTCCGTAAAGGCAAAAAAAGCTCCATCGTTAAAAATGTTGCAGTTTTGATAGATCTCCAGAAAGGAGGTTCCCTGATGCTCATGGCAACGGTGCAACATATCTTTGAGGTGCTTGGGATCCCGATCCATGGAGCGACAAACAAAACTTGCATTTGCTCCCAAAGCGAAAGCAGCCGGATTAACCGGATAATCGATCGAACCCATAGGGGTTGATTTGGTACGCTTCATCAATTCTGATGTTGGAGAATATTGACCCTTGGTCAATCCATAGATCTGATTGTTAAAAACAAGGATATTGATGTTCAGATTCCTCCGCAGAGCATGTAACATATGATTTCCTCCAATGGAAAATCCATCACCATCGCCTGTCACTACCCAAACATGCAAATCCGGATTCGCCAATTTAAGCCCGGTGGCAAAAGCTGGAGCCCGGCCATGAATGGAATGCAACCCATAGGTCTCCATATAATATGGAAATCTCGATGAACAGCCAATCCCTGACACAATCGCAACCTCGTCCCGGTTAAGACCCAGGTCGGCAAAAACTGTCTGCACTTGTTTTAATATGGAATAATCTCCACAGCCAGGACACCATCTAACGTCCTGATCGGTCGCAAAATCCTTTGCCTTTAAAGGTTCTGCCTGTCCGTTGGTTGGAGGATTTGTACTCATAATGATTATTTATCTAATATTTCTAAGACAGCATGTTCCAGTTCGGCTTTAGAAATAGGCATGCCTTGAATTTTATTATACTGATAGACCGGCACCAGGTACTGATCTCTCAACAACCTGCATAATTGGCCATTGTTAAGCTCTGGCACCAACACTTTCTTAAAGCGTCTAAGCATTTCACCCAGGTTACGTGGTAGTGGTTTCAAATAGCGGATATGAGCATGAGAAACAAAGCGACCCTGTTTTCCAAGAGACCGGACGACACTCTCGATCGCTCCATAAGTCGACCCCCACCCTACGATCAATAACTCCCCTTCTTCCGGGCCTGACTCAATCGTTTGTTCGGGAATATACTCGGCAATCTTCTGAATTCTCGCTTCCCTGATTTTTACCATATATTCATGGTTTGCCGGATCATACGAGACATTACCGGTGTTGGCTTCTTTCTCCAGACCGCCAATACGGTGTGCTAAGCCCGGAGTACCGGGTATCGCCCAGGGTCTGACCATCATATCATCCCTTTCATAGGGTAAGAATACTTCTCCTTCAGATGCTTTTTTAAAGGAAAACTTAATCTCCGGTATATCGGCAGCCTTGGGAAATTTCCAGGGCTCGGAACTATTTGCAATATAGCCATCGCTCAATAAAATGACTGGTGTCATATGCTGTATCGCCATGCGACAAGCTTCGATAGCTACAAAAAAGCAGTCTCCCGGTGATTTGGCGGCAATGACCGGGATCGGTGATTCACCATTCCGGCCATATAAAGCCTGCATCAAATCCGACTGCTCGGTCTTCGTCGGCAAACCGGTGGATGGACCTCCCCGTTGAACATTAATAATCACCAGAGGTAATTCAAGTATCATCGCAAGCCCGATTCCTTCAGCTTTCAAAGCCAGACCTGGTCCGGATGTACCGGTAACAGCCAGGTTTCCGCCATATGCGGCACCAATAGCCGAACATACGGCAGCGATCTCATCTTCAGCCTGATAGGTCTTTACACCAAAGCGTTTATAGGACGCCAGACCGTGTAAAATATCAGAAGCCGGTGTAATCGGATAAGAACCGTAAAATAATGGAAGATTTGCTTTTTTGGAGGCGGTTATCAAACCCATGACCAGGGCTTCATTGCCCATAATGCCCCGGTAAGTTCCCGGTTCCATCGGTGCTGCCTTCACTTCAAATTGAGTTGAAAAGGTCTCTGTAGTTTCACCAAAGTGATAACCTGCCTTCAAAACATCGACATTAGCCTGAAGGATATCGTGGTCTTTGGAAAACTTTCGATGCAGATAATCCAGCGTCTCCTCCATATTCCGGTTGTAACGCCAATAAAGGAAGCCGAGTACAAACATGTTTTTACACCGGTCTTGCTCCTTGGTACCGAGAGACGAATTCGATAAACACTCCCGGGTTAATTTGGTGATCGGAATCTGAAATAAATGGTACCCCTTGAGCGACTCATTCTCCAAAGGGTTGGCATCCTCGCTGTATTTAGCTAAACGCAGATTTTTTTTATCGAAACCATCCGTATTTACAATGATTGTGCCGTCATTTTTCAAACCGTCCAGATTGGTTTTCAAAGCAGCAGCATTCATTGCAACCAGTACATCGTATTGATCACCCGGTGTAAAAATTTTGGTGCTACCGAAATGAATCTGAAAACCTGAAACTCCCGGTAAGGTTCCGGCAGGAGCCCGGATTTCTGCTGGAAAGTCAGGATAGGTTGCCAGATCACTCCCCGTTAAAGCTGTATTGTTCGTGAAAAGACCCCCGGTAAGTTGCATACCATCACCAGAGTCACCGGCAAATTTGATAGTGACCTCTTCCTGGATCGTAGGATTTTGACTCATTGTTTATAATTGTCGCAATGACTGTTTTAAGAGAATTAAAGGTGTAAACGCCCTTTTCGGGCTAACAGGACTTCATTGTCCTCTACATGATCCGGGTCCGGTACACAACAGTCTACAGGACATACCGCAGCACATTGAGGTTCTTCATGAAAACCTACACACTCAGTACATTTATCAGGAGTGATGTAATAATAGTCATCTGATATTGGATTTTGCTGATCTGAAGCATCTACTTGCCTTCCATCACCAAGGGTATAGGCACCTGTTATTGAAGTTCCATCAGCAATCGCCCACTCAACCCCACCTTCATAAATTGCATTATTCGGGCATTCCGGCTCACATGCACCACAATTGATGCATTCATCTGTGATCATTATAGCCATAGTTATCTATCTGTTTTATTGTGTATTAACGAAATTTTAGCAGTAAAAGCTTATACGAGATAACGAAGTTCGAAATATATCACCAATAAATGAAAATTCTTAAGTGAATTGGACTGTTTTCCACAAAATACCCTTAAGTAAGCGGTTGCAAGACCCAACCTGCGCTGAAGATGCGAGATTGTCTTGTTGTAAGAAAATCGCAGCCGATCACGTCGCTTCTGCCCCTTCCTCCCGCTATTCAGAATACGACGATTTGCTGCCTGGGTTGAACCTGTGTATTTTACAAAAGGGCACCTCTATTTATCTCTGAATGAGTAAAAATTTAATATTTACCAGTGAACGGGGTTAATAGAGGTGCCCATATCTTAAGCCATCATCTACCGGGAGATTTTGCCATCTTTAATACTGAGATTCAAACTTCATGGGGGTTTTCGACTTTTTTAGATCTAAAAGAGAACAGCAGGTCCTTCAGTCTGCAAAACAACTTGGTTACAACTATCAGGAAAAAGATGAATTTGGTTTACTAAACCTCCTTTCCGACTTCAAACTTATGCAGATTGGCAGCAGGAAGAGGATAAAGAATATTCTTGCGAAAGACGATTTGACCGCAGATTTGAAAATCCGAATTTTTGATTACCGTTATACGGTCAGTACAGGACAAAGCAGTCAGAGGTTTACACAATCCGTATTTTTTGTTCAGTCTAAAGAACTTGGCCTTCCCCGGTTTTTTTTGAAACCCGAACACTTTTTCCATCGTGTGAGATCATGGTTTGGTCTGAACGACATTGATTTTGTTCACCATCCTGAGTTTTCCAGCACATATCATTTGAGTGGTGACGATGAATACCTGATCAGAACAACATTTTCAAACAAAGTGCT
>JBGTCB010000122.1:0-2608 GCA_041748995.1 Saprospiraceae bacterium
ATATGAATACAAAATCGTATTTTTACTACAGAGCAAAATAGAAAGGTGTAAAACCAGATTTTTACTTGTACCAAAATTCTTTTAAGCACTCCAAAAAAACAAATATTCAAAGCCATGCCGAAATTTATAATTGAACGCAACGTCCCGCAAGCAGCAGGTTTTTCACCGGAACACCTGAGATCCTTGTCCCAAAAATCGAGAGAAGTGCTTGCCAAATTGGGTCCGGATATTCAATGGATTCACAGCTATATAGCAGGTGATAAAATATATTGTATCTATATAGCGCCCAGCGAGGACCTGATTAAAAAGCATGCAGAAATGGCTGGTTTCCCTGCCAACACAATAACGAAGGTCTCGACGATTATAGAGCCCGCAACCGCAGAATAACCAGGTCCCGCAGGAAGGTTTACATTCATCATTTCATCTTTTTCGAAGGTATTGTCTATTGCCGTAGGGGTTACTTGTTCAAGTTTACTTCCGAAGTTGATCATTAAGCCAACTTTAGATCGATAGGGTTTCAGGTAGTTCAATACCCAGAAATTTATGAACGGCAAAGGAACGCTCCAGGTTATCTGTGCCATCCTACAATGAAATTATCCGTGATTCAGACAATGGCATCTTTATAATAAACTCACTGCCCTCGCCCTCAGATATCGTAACTGGTCTGAACCACTGATTTACACAGATTTATGGATTTCACTGATGTCATTTCTCTTAAGCTATTTATGCTGCCATTATTAAAGTTATCCTTCCGTGCAAATCATATAATCCTATTAATCCCTGCCTACACTAAAGTTTCGGCAGGCAAGTGTGATTCAGACAATGGGCAATTGAATAATAAACTCACTACCCTCGCCCTCCTTGCTCTCCAGCTGCAACTCACCTCCATGCGCTTTCACAATATCATAACTCGTCTGAACTATGATTTTTATGATTGACTTGATTTCCATGATTATTACCATATGAATCAAGGCTTTTATAGCTTTTATATTTTAACCATAGGCAATACAATAGTAAACTCACTTCCATCACTTTCCTTTGTCTTTAACTTGAACTCTCCCCCATGTGCTTTCACAATATCATAACTTAAACTCAACCCCAACCCCGTCCCTTGCCCAGTTGGTTTAGTGGTGAAGAAAGGCTGAAAAATTTTGTCTTTGATCTCGTCGGGGATTCCGTTGCCGTTGTCTTTGACCGAAATAAGAATTTTGTCACCGGCTTTCTTAGTGCTCACTGAAACATTTGGCTCATAATTCATACTTTTAACTTTTAGCATTTCACTTTTAACTTTTTCACTTACTGCATAAAAGGCATTATTGATCAAATTCAGGATCACTCTCCCAATGTCTTGCGGTATTATCCTGATTTTAGGATTTGATGTATCAAAATCTGTTTCAAATTTTGCATTAAAGGATTTGTCTTTGGCTCTAAATCCATAATAGGCCAAACGTAAATATTCATCGCAGAGGGCATTAATGTCAGTAAATTCTTTCTGACCTGAACTAGCACGGGAATGCTGCAGCATACTTTTCACAATATCTTCCGCACGTCTTCCGTGGTGAAGAATTTTTTGCTGATTCTCAATTGCACCATTTGCTATTATTTTGGCTTCATCAACATTTCCCTTTGCTAATTCCTCTTTCATTTCACTAAGTAACTCTTCATTAACCTCAGAAAAGTTATTCACAAAGTTCAATGGGTTCTGAATTTCATGTGCAATACCCGCTGTGAGTTCTCCCAATGAAGCCATTTTTTCAGCCTGAATGAGTTGAGACTGGGCGGATTTAAGTTCTTCCAGGGTTTTTTCAACCTTTGCCTTTTGAAAATCTGTTTCTTGTTTTTGGGTTTTGAGCGACACATATGCCTTTTGCTTATGCCGATTATTTTGCCATAAAATCATTGTTACTACTAACAACAGCAGCAACCCAATCAACATCCCATAAACCAGCAGCTGATCCCTATAAGCTTTGTTAGCAGCTTCCATATCCTGGCGACGCTGCTGCTCGTCAAAATCTATGTTTTGAAATTGTTGAGCCTGTTTTGAATTGAAAAGGCTATCTTTCATATTAATGATCAAAGACTGGTATTTTACCAGGCTATCATTTCTACCGGAAGAGCTGTAAAATTCAGCCATTGCACTATAGGTCCTTAATAACAAATCTGGGGAATTCAGTTCCTGCGAAACGCGAAGAGCTTCAATGACAAAATAAAGGCTTGAATCTTTTTTCCCCTCTTGTCGATAGGCATCGTACAACAGAAGATTTCCTGCAACCACGCCACGTACATAGCCTAGCCGATGACTTTGTATCAATGATTTTCGAAAATATTCAGAGGCCAATGACCTGTTCCCCATTACCAAATGAATTCTTCCAAGATTTATGAAGATACCTGCCAGATTATTTTTATTGTCCCACTGGATGGAAAGGTCATACGCTCTTTGTTCGAAAATCAATGCAGAGTCCACCTGATTTAACAATAAGTATAGACGTCCCAGGTTCATATTTATCAAACACAAATCAAAAGTGTTCTCTATTTCTTCAAAATTTTGCTGAGCCAGCAGGCTATAGAAAAGTCCTTTCTCATAATTATTCACGGTTTCATATAAAAG
>JBGTCB010000123.1:0-3264 GCA_041748995.1 Saprospiraceae bacterium
TAGCCGGTATAAAAGAAAACAGGAGATAGACGGCTCCACTGGTGAAAAAACTGTTCTTGACCGTGCGAATGTTTCTTGAAGAATAGATCCTTTGACGAAATGCCGGGGTGGCCATAACACCCACAAAGATGACCAGAGCTAAGGAGATGGAGGGTATCAGATTGGCACCTTGTAAAAAGAGAAATGGATCGGTAGGATGGGTATTGTTTAACCCGGAGATACCACCTACCTTAACCAGGGAAATAATTGCCAATAAAATAAAACCGGTAAATAGAACAATCGCCTGAATCGCATCCGTCCATACCACAGCAAGGTAACCACCGATGATGACATAAATAGAAAATGCCAGGGCAATGATTACTTTTGCCGATAATAAATCGACACCAGCGATCCAGGATAAATATAATCCGCCACCTAAAATGTGGGCACCCAACCAACCTATTTCAGCTAGAAAAATCAGAATAGCTACAAATCCCTTGATTTTTTTATTCGCCCCATAATAAAATGAGATTTCTTCGGAAAAAGTCATGAAATTATATTTTCTGACCTCCCCAAAAAGAGCTGCGAGGAGAAGGATACCGGTCGCTCCACCAATGCCATATAATGAACCTGCCCAACCATCGGCATAGCCTTTTCCGATAGCTCCCATACTGGAGCCGGTGCCTACCATGGTAGCTATCGTGGTGCCAAACATCAGCAGAAACCCTATACTCCGGTTTCCCAGAAGGAAGTCTTCTCCCGATTTTTGATTTCTACTCAAAAAAGCACTGAGACCAATCATGCCCAGGATGTAGGTGAAAAATATCGTAAGAAAAAGTCCGGTGTGCATGAATTAAAATTTATTCCCAGGATTTCAAGAATTGTATAACCCACGGAGTTTTTGTTTAATAAAAGCGTTCCTGCTGTTCTAGTGGTCAGATATTGACCATGAATTCAACTTTTCTGCCAAGTACCAGTGGACAATGTACTAGTAAAGTCTTAAATCAGGATGTAAAAATTCGAAGGGTTAAGGTAGAGATTTCAAAAAAGAAATATCTACAGCTGATATTCTTTTACAAGAAAAATGATGTGAAGGACATCAGCGCATTGGAGATTTCAACAACCTCCCAGAGGATACATAAGGATTTCATTTGCGGGAAGGAGATCGTCACTCAGGGGATTGGATAAAGTTGGGTAAAGAAAAAGAGTGACCGATCATCCCACTAATAACATAAATAGTACGAAGCTTTCAATCAGAATGTATGTCTTTCTTGACTTTAAAATTGCGGTATTGATATGATGCTCTCAAAAACTGTTGTTCCCCGCAGTCATCCAACCGGTAACTTGACCGCTTCCCGGGAAAAACAAAATCATTGGTTCGGATATATTCGTTGTTGATTACCAGGTTTGAATGGTCATCATGTTGAACTTTATAACCTTCGTGTTGGAAGTTATTGACATTAAAATAATGCCACCAGGTGTCCAGACTGTCAGACAGCCTGGTCTGATGCGGTTGATAGTTGGCGCGGATGACATGAACGAATAGCTCATCAAACAGCGTATCAATACCTTCATAGGTGAAATCCATGTGGGGATCAAGTAGTTTGAATGGTAAAGTTGCGGCATATTCCGCACTAAGGATCCGATCCAATGCAGCTTTCTCGTCTATACCGGACAATTTTTGGCCATTGATATATTTAGAGGCTTTACCATCTTTTGTAAGCAGTTGATGATTTCCATCTTCATCCTGCCATATGATCTCCACTATATGATGTGGTTGGTAATAAAAACGATGTTGTTGCTCTGTCTCTGT
This sequence comes from Saprospiraceae bacterium, assembly GCA_041748995.1. Classification (GTDB taxonomy): domain Bacteria; phylum Bacteroidota; class Bacteroidia; order Chitinophagales; family Saprospiraceae; genus JABDMH01. Next base: position 1,793 of record JBGTCB010000123.1, read on the forward strand.
TTCCATCTGGCCGGTTGAATCATAAAGCGTGGTGACCTTATCAAATTTTAATTTGACTACTGATTTCCAATCTGAAATTCCACCGGCTCTATCCAGAGACTCTTCCAGAATTTGTCGCACTTTAGGATCCATGGCGGGATCAAAAACATCAGTGACTGACCATTGATTGCAATTGGTCAAACCTATGGAGGCCAGGATTAAGAGGCAGTAACTTCTCCAGCACATGTGTTGAATATAGTGATTTATTACAAGATGGTCCAAATATCCCCAAACCTTGCACTTCTTTTCCCTTATTCGGGATTAACAACACCCTTAACCTTTGCGTTCCATGCATCTTTGCTCAAAACCACCCAAGAGCTAACTTAGCGTACTCTGCACGATGATTCTAAAAAAAGCTGTATCTTTTGCACCCGGATCTGCAGCAGTTTTACCTCGTAAATAGACAATCTAATGCATAATCCGGGTTAAAGCTAAAAACCAGGAATCATGCAGATATCGAGAAAATCATTCATCCAACTGATAGGAGCCTCTGCCATCGGAACTCCCATTTTGTCCGGATCGGGGATGCTGGAAAGCAGAGTTAAAAAGTCTTTAGGTGGTATGTCTGACAAATTGGGTCTGGCTTCATATACCTTACGCAGCTTCACCCTTGATCAGGTCATTGACACCATGAAAAAGCTCAATTTAGAACACCTGGCCCTGAAGAGCATGCACATGCCCCTGGAAAGCAGTGATGAAGAGATCCGGCAAATGGCTAAGAAAGTAAGGGACAGTGGACTTAATTTGTATGGGGCCGGAGTCATTTACATGAAGACCTCCGACGAAGTTTCCAATGCATTTCGGTACGCAAAAGCTGCTGGATTGAATACGATCATAGGGGTACCGAATCATGATTTGTTATCTCAGGTGAACAGTCAGGTTAAAGAATACGACATACGGATGGCAATTCACAACCATGGTCCGGGAGATGAATTATATCCTAGTCCCGAAAGTATTATGATGAAAATCAACGGTTTGGATACCCGGGTTGGGGTATGTCTCGATATCGGGCATGCTGTGCGTATTGGTTTGGATCCATCGGAGGAAGCCCGCAGGTGTTCAGCCCGTCTTTATGATGTGCATTTGAAAGACGTCCATGTTGCAAAAGCAGAAGGAGATAGTGTGGAGATGGGAAGGGGAGTGATTGATATTCCGGCTTTTCTGAAAACGTTGTCCAAACTTAAATATCAGGGAGTTTTAGGGCTGGAATACGAAAAAGACGGCAAAGACCCATTCCTGGGTCTCGCCGAATCGGTAGGTTTTTCCCGCGGTGTTATGCTGGCTGCCAGCTAGGAGGCCGTTGAAATACTCAACTTGTCCTGATTTTCCTCCAGGTGAATTATCCACTGTATGATAATCAGCCGTTCTCGTCGCCTCTGGCTTTGTTGATCCTCAGTCAGTTACAACTTCCAGTAGCTTCCTTCGTCTCGCCG
>JBGTCB010000124.1:0-8290 GCA_041748995.1 Saprospiraceae bacterium
GTATTTAATACCACGATTTATCCGCATCCCCCTCAAAACGAACTTGAAAAATCGATCAATCTTCTGAATGATTTATGTCGCCGGTTTAAAATTAAAGCAGTTGCAGTGGGAAATGGAACCGCCGGAAGGGAGACCATGCAGATTTTAAAAAAAGGATCGCTAGCCGGTAGTCCTGAAATATTTTTAGTGAACGAAAGCGGTGCCTCCATCTATTCTGCCTCTGAAATCGCCCGGGAAGAGTTTCCTCAATATGATGTGACTGTAAGAGGGGCGGTATCCATAGGAAGAAGACTGATGGATCCCCTGGCAGAATTGGTAAAGATTGATCCGAAGTCCATTGGGGTAGGCCAGTATCAACATGATGTTAATCAACGTTTGTTACAGGAAAGCCTGGATAAAACCGTAAGTAGTTGTGTTAATCAGGTAGGAGTCAACTTAAACACCGCGAGCAAGCATTTATTGCAGCATGTATCCGGACTGGGCATCAGTCTGGCCCAAAACATTGTGGATTATCGCAAGGAAAAAGGACCTTTTCCCGATCGAAAGTCACTTTTGGATGTGCCCAGGTTAGGAGCCAAAGCTTACGAACAATGTGCAGGCTTTCTGCGTATCCGAAATGGAAATAATCCCCTTGATAATACGGCAGTTCATCCTGAATCCTATTCCATAGTGTCAAAAATGGCGCAGGATCTGGATTGCACCATTGATGAATTAATAAATAATCAAGAGCTCAGAGGTAAAATCGATCTTTTGACCTATGTCTCTGAAAAAACAGGTCTTCCTACTTTAAAGGATATTATGGCCGAGCTGGAAAAACCCGGCCTGGATCCCCGGGGACATGCCAGAACGTTTGAATTTCATCCCGGCATCCAATCCATTCAGGATCTGGAGATTGGAATGCAGGTACCCGGCTTGGTCACAAATATTACTAAATTTGGGGCCTTTGTCAACATTGGAGTCAAACAGGATGGGTTAATCCACATCTCACAAATGATGGGCAAATCGCTTAATCTGGAAGATCAGATTCTGGTCAAAATACTGGATGTTGATATACCGAGAAACCGTATCAATTTGCAGTATACAGACACCATATGATGGAAATTCGCCAGGGCATTTTGTATTCTAAGGAAGACTAAAACAATAGTATTTATCTCCTGCTCTCGTGCCTGGTTTTCCTCCTCCACCCGCGGCTATAACCACGAATTGCTTTCCATCTACCATAAAGGTTGACGGTGTTGAATAACCTCCGGCTTTCATCTGATATTCCCAGAGTAGTCGGCCATCATCAGCATCATATACATGCAAACGCTCATCCATTGCGGCACCGATGAAAACCAATCCACTTTCTGTAACTATGGGACCACCCATATTAAAGGTACCGGTTGGAGGAAAACCCCTTGCCTCCAGTTCAGGATAAGTACCCAGAGGAACCTGCCATTTTATGGAACCCTCATCCATACTGATAGCAGTCAGCATTCCCCAGGGTGGACGGTTTACCGGAAATCCTTCCGGGTCTTTAAACTCATTATGTCCAGTGGCTATGTAAGGGATTTCTACAGGGAGACTGCTAATAATATTTTCAGATTCCAGTTTAGTCTGATGACCCTGATCTCTTAAAAAGGCGATAATTGCTGTTGTTTCATCCATGCTCAGGTTGTTAAAGGGGGGCATCTGGCCCTTACCCCGGTTTAGTAAGGTTACGATTTCTTCATCTGTCCGTTGACTTACCACTTCACGTAAGGCATTTAATGCAACCAGGGCAGGGTTGACCGATACAGACATTGAATGGCAGGATGTACACAGGGACTGAAATAGAGTTTTTCCAAATTGATACAACGTGGTTTCTGTCAGTTGTCTCGCCGGGATCATAGAGATCCATTCGGCTTCGTTGCTGCAGTTGACGAAAAGCAATCGACTTAAAGGATCATAGGCTGCTCCTCCCCAATCCGTACCTCCATTGAATTGGGGAAAGACTACAGAAGGCTGCAGTCCGGGTGGAATGAAAATATTTCCAGTGCGCATTTCTGCCAAACGGGCTTTTACGCTATCGGTAGAGGCAGGACTAATATTAGTCACATTTGTCGTATCAAAGTGCTGACCACCGTATTGCAAACTTTTGCCCGGAAAAGGTTGGGTTGGCCAGGTTTTTTCTCCAGGAATCTCACTTTGGGGCACAGGTTTCTCTTCCACCGGAAAAAGTGGCTCTCCGGTTTCCCTGGCCAGGATGAAGAGATGTCCCATTTTCGTTGGTTGTGCCAGGGCATCGATTAACTTCCCATCTTTTCTGACCGTGACCAGGTTTGGAGGACAGGGTAGATCATAATCCCAGATATCGTGATGCACAGTCTGGAAATGCCATATTCTTTCTCCTGTGCGGGCATTGAGAGCCAGTATGCAATTGGCAAACAAATTAGCGCCAATCCGGTTGCCTCCATAATGATCGTAGGTTGAAGATCCGGTACCACAATAGACTACTCCCCGCTCCTGGTCGAGCGTAAAACCTCCCCAGGCATTAACACCTCCAGCCCAGGTCCAGGCTTCCGGTGGCCACGTGTCATAGCCCTCCTCTCCAGGAAGGGGTATGGTGCGGAAAATCCATTCGAGTGTCCCGGTTTTCACTTGGTAAGCCCGGATATATCCCGGAGCAGCAGGTCCGGGTCCCTCTCCCAGAGTGGAACCCAAAATTAATTTGTCTTCAAAGATGATTCCTGGAGTGGCGGCAGTGACGGAAGTGTGGGTGACATTTCGTCCAAGACCTTCGAATAAGTCCACCCTGCCATTTCTGCCGAAGGTCGAATCCGGTGTCCCCGATTTGGCATCTATGGAATAAAGATTCGAACCCTTGACAAAAAAGATCCGGGCCTCAACTCCATCGCTCCAGTACGTAACCCCGCGGTTTACTCCTCCCCGATCAGATGGCGCATCAAAAACCCAGATTTCCTCGCCGGTATCCGCTTTTATGGCCACTAATTTAAGTCCGGGTGTCGTAATATACATGATGCCATCAATGATGATCGGATTGCACTGTATGGTACTTCGTGTGGAATGATCTCCGCATGAATAGGTCCAGGCGAGTTCCAATTGGTCCACATTTTCTTTTGTAATCTGAGTCAGATTTGAATATTTACTACCGGCAGCATCGGCGCTGTAAACTGGCCAGGCATGATCTGATTGTTCAGGATGCTGACATGCTATGACTAGAAGACCTCCCATAAGGATTAACGGTACAAACCTATTCATGGAGTTAATATGATTTAGGATGGTTAATTTACAGAAAAACCTAGCATAGAGAAGTCATCGATTGCTTCAGGACAAGTCAGGATCGGTTTAGAGGGTGCCGGAGCACAAGATAACATGAGAGTTGATGGCAACTGGCTTAAATTAGCGATTCAACCAATAAATGGAGAGATTTAAAATCAGAGCAAAAGACACCCACATTAAGTAAGGTATGAGCAGGTAGCCAGCCAGTTTATTGATAGGGAAAAACTTCCTGATACACCACACAATTAATCCCCACAAAAGAGTGATCAGAATCAAAGCAGCTCCCGGTGAACGCATACCAAAGAATATGACCGGCCAAAATCCATTGATGACCAATTGAGCTAAAAATATCATAACACTGTTTTGAACTTCATCTCGTTCCCAGCCGGCATGCCAGATTAATGCCACAGAAAGACCCATCAATATGTATAAGGTTGTCCAGACCGGGGCAAATAACCAGTCAGGTGGATTGAAGGAAGGTTTGATGATAGAAGGATACCACGACTGCAAAGCTTCGGCGGTGGAGAGACTACTAATGAAGCCAACAAGGAGGCAGGTAGTAACAGTAATCAAAATCTTAGGCCACAATAATCTGAAAATCATCTTCTATTCTTTATGGAAATGTAAATATCGACTGCAACAGCGTAAAATCTGTCATGATCAGCTCCGGCACTATAACAAGAAAAGCAGTGTACAGTTCTTCAATGGTAAATGATTCTCCAGTAATCCATCAGCCTCCTGGGGCCTCACTTTCCCGCGAATAATCATCACCTGATCAACTTAGGATAATTTCCAATGCCTGATCCTTCCTGTATTCTCTCCAGAATATCGGATTGTAATTAGACAATCTCAATCTTTATCCCCAATTTTAGTTCTGATTAAAGTCGTTTTTCATGCAACCCGATTTCGTTCCCAGATACTTTTTACTCTTTCATTTAGTGATAATCATGCTCTTAATAACGGTGATGGTGGATGCACAACCCGTTTCAAAAGATCCCGTTAATCCCCATTATTTACATTATAAGGGCAAACCCCTTCTGCTGATCACTTCAGCAGAACATTATGGTGCTGTATTGAATCTCGATTTTGACTATCATAAATATTTGGAGACCCTGCACAGAGAAGGTATGAATTATACGCGGATTTTTATTTCCACCTATGTAGAAGTACCAGGGAGTTTTGGTATAGAGAATAATTCGCTCAGCCCTCAGGCCGGTTCCTTTATTGCACCGTGGCAAAGAGTCAGTGATCCGGGATTGTATGAAAATGAAGGGAAATTTGATTTTAATACCTGGAATCCTGATTACTTCACCAGATTGACTGACTTTATCCGAACGGCTGACAATTACAATATTATTGTTGAAGTTACTTTTTTTTGCGCCACATATCAGGATGCATACTGGATCAGGCATCCTTTTAATCCTGGTAATAATGTCAATGACTTAGGTGAACTTGCCAGGCAGGATTTTAATACCCTTAAGAATGACCGGGTAAATTATTACCAAAAATTATTGGTCGAAAAAATAACCACGGAATTAAATATGTATGATAATATATTCTATGAAATTAGTAATGAACCCTGGGCAGACAACGGTGTTGAAACTACCTTTCTTCATAAAACATTAAAACCAAACAATTCCCTGGGTTGGCAAATCTGGTCTACTTCGGCCACACCAGCCGCTTTAGCCTGGCAGGACGATGTGGCGAAAACATTCAGGTTCACCGAAGAAGGTTTATCGAAGAAACATCTGCTGGCGCAAAATTACAGCAATTTTAAAGAGAATATTCCCAGCGTAGCTGATAACATCGACATTCTCAATTTCCATTACGCATGGCCGGAGGCGGTGACGGAAAACTATGGATGGAATCGACCTGTTGGCTTCGATGAGTCTGGTTTTGCAGGAAGTGACGATACCACCTATCTTAGTCAGGCGTGGGCTTTCATGCTGTCTGGAGGCGCGATTTTCAACAACTTGGATTACTCCTTTTATTCAGGACGGGAGGATGGTACCGGCACCAATCAGGCACCCGGAGGTGGAAGTACCAGACTTCGTCAACAACTCAGGTTTTTGTCTGGTTTTCTAAATGGTTTTGAATTTAATAAAATGAAACCCTCCCAACACGTCATCGTCCATAGTCCGGGTATGAATGGGTATTGCCTCGCAACCACCGGTCAATCTTATGCACTGTACTTTCAGGGACGCAATCAGGGCAAAGTCTACCTGGATATCCTTCCCGGAGACTATGAATTACAAATACACTTGCCGGATGATACAAGATTATCTATGGAGAAGCCATTGATACACCGGACGGGAATTTTGGAGATTGATATTCCTCGCGAAAGCCGAATAGCAATCAGCTTGAAAAGTAGAAAGTAAAAGCATTGCCCTATGTATATTCGTCGATTATTTTGATTTTCCGATCGAATTCATTTGCTGTGCTTTTGAAAAAGAAACCAGAATTTTGGTATATTAAAATAATTAAAAACTGAACAGATGGCAACTATAAAAAATCCAGTCAACTGGTTCGAGATTCCGGTAAAAGATCTGGCCCGGGCGACCTCATTTTATGAGGGGGTCCTGGGCTGTAAAATATCAATCCAGGATTTCGGTGGTTTAAAAATGGGATGGTTTCCAATGAACACGGAGGGGCCCGGTTCTACAGGATCGCTTGTAGAACATGAATCATACGTCCCTTCTTACGAAGGGAGCCTGGTATACTTTTCCGTGGATGACATCAATGCGGCTTTACAAAAAGTTGAGGAAAAGGGAGGAAAAATCCTAAATCCTAAAAACAGCATCGGAGAATTCGGTTTTGTTGCTCACTTTGAAGATTCGGAAGGTAACAGAGTCGCCCTGCATTCGGAGGAATACGTTGATAAAATAGCTACACCTTAATTAATCCAAAGATTCTACACTGGAATGCTTAAACCCGGATTATTCATTGGGTTTTCGTAGTGAGAGGTAAAAATGCAATAAAGACGGGCTTGGCCCTGATTCGAATGCCGTCAGGGTGCTCCAAGCGCTTTTGACTCGCAGACATGGTCACCATCATGGTGAGAACAAAAAGGGCTTATGTGCCCGTATTTGCAGCAGTTTTACCTCGTAATAGATAATCTAATGCATAATCCGGTTAAAATTGGACTCAAATCGAAAACGATTGGAACCAAGCGGTCTCCGTATATTTTATTGACAGCAATTTTCATCTTCTTGCAAACATTCACAATGATTATACAAATATCCGTACTTAATTCGAGATTAATTACCAGCTGCATCCGCTAAGCTTCCGTCAACTTTCGGATTAAGCCCTGAAAAACGATACCATGAAAAGGTAAGACTGCATACCAGTATAATCGACCAAAAACTCCCTTTGGGCGAAAGGTTGCTGTTTGACTTAACTGCCCACCGTCGATCTTAAATTCCAACCATGCTTCACCAGGTAATTTCATTTCGGCAAATAAAAGTAGCCTACCCTCATCCCGGTTACTGTACAGGACCCGCCAAAAATCGACAGCGTCACCAACAGACAAGGAGTTTAAGCTGGTGCGACCCCGGCGCAAACCAACTCCTCCGAATAGCTTGTCAATAAAACCCCGAAGCCGCCATAACCTATTTCCGTAGTACCAGCCTGTCTCACCACCAAGCTTCCAAATTAAATCTCTGCATTTCTCATTATTCTCGATTTTTCTGGTCCGATGATCAATAAAACAACCGAATGTTGGGACATTAATAAATTCAGAAAGGTTAACATCAAATCGACCACTGATCAATGAATCCTTCCAACTCGATATAATCCGGTTTCCTTCGATCGCCGTAAAAGTTCTCCGCAAAGCCTTTTCATAACCGGCAGGTTCAATAGATAAAATTTTATTCAGATCGGTATTCCTGCAGACGACCTCAACCTTCATACTGTCCACCAGAGCTTTCGCTAATTTAAAAGAGGTCGATGTCACAAAATATAGCCAGTAGGAAGATAATCTTGGTGTCATCACAGGCACCGTAAAGATCCAACGCTTTAGTTGCCGCACCCGGGCATAACCGGAGAGCATTTCTTTATAAGTAAGGATATCAGGACCGCCAATATCATAATTGCGATCGAATGTTTCCGGATTGCCCACACAACCCATCAAAAACGAAATTACGTCTGCAATCGCGATCGGCTGGCACCGGGTATTCAGCCAACGGGGAGCTATCATTACCGGGAGTTTTTCCACCAGATCGCGAATGATTTCAAAAGATGCACTACCGGATCCGATGATGATTCCTGCCCGCAATGTGGTCAAATGGAAGGCTCCTTTTGCGAGTTCCTCTTCAACCGCCTTTCTGGACAATAAATGTGGAGACAATGAGTCCTCATTGATGATTCCGCTGAGATAAATCACTTGAGTAACCCTGGTGTCTTCCATCGCCAGCCGGAAATTCCGGGCCGCTTTCAATTCCATCTCGGCATAGTCATCCGATGAAGACATGGAATGCATCAGGTAAAATGCGACAGTGATATCTTTTAGGATTACCGGCAAATCAGTCATAGCCAGAAAATCCACCTCAACGACTTCCAGTTTGTCACGTTTGGAAGATGGCGGATTAAAACGGTTTCTATCACGGACACAACAAACGACATCATAGGCGGCGGTAACCAAGGCAGGAAGCAACCTCTTACCAATATATCCCGTTGCTCCAGTGAGTAGTATTCGCATGGCTATGAAACAATACAAGGACAGCAAGAGTTCGTGCTCTCAGGATTTAAGGAAGTCATTTACCAGGTTAATGGCTGTTGATATGGAGAAAATAGCAATAGGGCTCAACATTCGTCATCCCGAAAACAAGGCATATAAGAACCTAATTCTAAAATCCACCAATCCTACAAATCCTAATTCAGACAGATGACCACTAGTGCATCGTTTCTGAAGTAAATGATATTATGGACGAGATTGTTTTTTGTCAGGTCGAAGAAGCGAAACTGCGTATAGCCTTAGCTATATAAGGATTTCGATGATGAAGAGATGGCGAAAAAGAAACCGTCCTTAGTA
>JBGTCB010000125.1:0-2366 GCA_041748995.1 Saprospiraceae bacterium
TAAAAAAGCCCTGAATGCAGGTGTTGAAGAAAACGAAGCCCTGAAATGGAAGGGTGATCTTCTGGATATCGAATTGCATAAACCTTATGTGGATCAGGTGGTATTGATTGATGACAAAGGAGAAAAATTATTTCGTGAAGCCGATTTAATTGATGTATGGTTTGATTCTGGCGCCATGCCTTATGCCCAATGGCACTGGCCTTTTGAAAAGCCCGTTCCTTTTGCCGAAGGCATGGAAGGACTCGAAAAGGTATTTCCCGCTGATTTTATTGCAGAAGGCGTTGACCAAACCCGGGGCTGGTTCTTTACCCTCCATGCCCTTTCTGTTATGTTGTTTGATTCAGTGGCGTACAAAAATGTGGTGGCAAACGGATTGGTGCTTGACAAAAACGGCAATAAAATGTCTAAACGTCTGGGCAATGCTATAGATCCTTTTACGACAATTGAACGTTTTGGCGCCGATGCGGTGCGTTGGTATATGTTGAGCAATGCAGCACCCTGGGACAATCTCAAATTTGATATGGACGGGGTGCAGGAAACGCAGCGGAAACTTTTCGCTACCCTGTATAATGTATATTCCTTTTTTGCCCTGTATGCCAATATCGACAAGTTCGACTACAAAGAAACGGACCTGGCGCTTCAAAAGCGGCCTGAGATCGATCAATGGATACTTTCCTTACTGAGCAGTTTGATTGCAACGGTAGAAAATGCCATGGAAGCTTACGAACCCATGCGTGCGACCAGGGCGATAGGTGATTTTGTGAATGACCACCTCAGCAACTGGTACGTACGTTTATGCCGTCGTCGTTTTTGGAAAGGAGAAATGAATGAGGATAAATTATCCGCCTACCAGACGCTTTATACATGTTTAGAAACCTTATCGCAGTTGATGGCTCCCTTCGCCCCTTTTTATTCCGAGCGTTTGTTCAGAGACTTAAATGAGGTAAGTAAACGTTATACCATGAGTTCTGTGCATTTGGCCCCTTTCCCCGAATTGCAGACCCATATTGTGAATAAGGAGCTTGAAGAAAGAATGCAAATGGCCCAGGATATTTCATCATTGGTATTGTCGTTGCGGAAAAAAATGAATATCCGCGTGCGTCAACCCTTACAGCGAATTTTGGTACCCTCCCTTGGAGCAAAATTCAATGACCGGTTAGAGTTGGTTAAGGAACTCATATTAAGTGAGGTAAATGTAAAATCCATCGAGTACCTGACGGAAGAAAGCTTGCATTTGGAGCGGAAAATTAAGCCCAATTTTAAAACCCTTGGAAAGAAAGTAGGCAAGAACATGAAGGCTGTAGCTGCCTGGGTGGATACCATACCAGCGGACTTGCTCAGGGAATTTGAAAAGGAAGGGAAATTGGAGGCCTCAATTGAAGGAGAAGTTGTTGTCTTTACTGAAGATGATATCGAAATCAATTATGCAGATATACCCGGTTGGCAAGTGGCCAGCGATGGAAATTATCTCGTGGCCTTGGATATCCATATTGATGAACAGCTAAAAGCCGAAGGCATGGCACGTGAATTGGTGAATCGAATACAGAATATGCGGAAAGAAAGCGATTTAGAGGTAACCGATCGCATCCGTGTACAAATAAACAGCGGTGAACAATTAAAAGCTTCCTTCGGAATGTTTAAAAATTATATTTGCGCAGAAATATTGGCTGATGATATGCAGTTTTCATTGAATAGTGTTCCCGCAGGAATCCCTACTGAAATTGATGGAATGCCCGTATTTGTTGAAATAAGTAAAGTGTAGACAGCTATGTCAGAAAAAGAAAAAACAAGATACAATGATTCCGAATTACAGGAATTCAGAGACCTGATCAATAGTAAAATTGAAGCGGCTCGTCATGAGTTGGCTTCTTTACAAGATTACCTGTCGAATGCCAATGCTAACGGCACAGAGTGTCCAGGCAAAATTTCTAGTGCCCATGGTAGTTTCGCTGGCCTATGGTGTATTGGCGGCGACAGTGACTACCTTGATTTTAGTCCCCGCCATTTATGTTGTGGCGACAAATTGCCGCGATTCTTTAAAGGCGTTATATACAGATTAGTTGATTTTACGCCCTCAGATCTAAGCGCCGATAACTGCACAGAGTAATTATTATTCGTAGATAGCGAATCCTGCTTACACATACCCATCACCACTTGCGCATAACAATCACCACTTGCGTATAAAGAGATGGACAAGCTTCAAAAATGTAATATCATTCGCGAACCGACCATTTGGTCGGATCGGTATTCCAATTGATCGTTTGAGGTCCAAATTGCTCTTGTAAAGTTTGAGCCTTGGTTTTATGAACTTGGTTTTGTGACCTTGGTTTGTAATCTCGGTTGTTTACAATTTATGACACTTATCG
>JBGTCB010000126.1:0-18735 GCA_041748995.1 Saprospiraceae bacterium
GAAATGACTGTTCCTGTCCGCTCTTGAATATCCTGAATAACTTTGCCCCCGGGTCCTATCACAGCACCTATGTAGGTCTTGTCGATAGTGATCACAGTTACTCGGGGAGCATGTGGTTTAAGGTCTTCACGAGCCTCACCAATCACCTCATTCATTTTATCAAGAATATGCAACCTTCCTTTTTTAGCCTGAAACAAGGCTTCCTCCAAAGTCGAATAAGGCAGACCATTTATTTTCATATCCATCTGACATGCACAAATGCCTTTTGCGGTACCTGTCACTTTAAAATCCATATCTCCCAGTGCATCCTCGTCTCCCAGAATATCACTCAGGATAGCTATCTGGCCACCTTCAGAAATCAATCCCATGGCAATCCCGGATATGGGTGCTTTAATCTTAATACCTCCATCCATTAAAGCTAAAGAACCAGCGCACACTGTAGCCATGGAGGATGATCCGTTTGATTCAAGGATATCAGAGACGATACGGATCGTATATGGTTGATCATCCGGCAATACTTGTTTAATAGACCTTGCAGCGAGATTTGCATGACCGACTTCCCGTCTTCCCGGTCCTCGATTTGGTTTTGCTTCCCCTACAGAAAATGCCGGAAAATTATAATGCAGAATAAAATTATTGTGTCCATATTCCAAAGCGGTATCGACCAGACTTTGGTCAGTCTTGGAGCCTAATGTCAGACTTGTGAGTGATTGTGTTTCTCCCCGGGTAAAAAGAGAGGAGCCATGTGCAGCCGGGAGGTAGTCAATTTCACACCAGATCGGTCGTACCTCATCAAGTTGTCGACCGTCCAGACGGCGTCTGTCCGAGATCACCATCTTGCGAATGGCATCCTTCTTGACTTTTCCAAAATATTCTTTTACAGCAGCCACATTTTCCAGCATATATTCCTCCCCTTTTTCCTCCAATAACCTGGCTTTCAGTCCTTCCTCAATCTCCTTAAACGAACTTTTCCGCACTTGTTTCTCAAGACCAGCCCGGGCAATCTCCAAAATCTTTGAACGTGAGAAATCATCGACAGATTTCTTTAACTCTTCATCCTCTTCCGGCAACTCCACCTGTCTTTTGATCAGAGCGGAATCACCAACCAGCCTGGCCAGGGTCAATTGAGCCTGACATTGTACCTTAACAGCTTCATGCCCAATCTTTATGGCCTCAACCAGATCGGTCTCATTACACTCTTTAGCTTCTCCTTCAACCATCATTACATCATCTAAAGAACCGGCAACAATGATATCCAGATCGGCATTATTCAAGTCGGATCGCGATGGATTCACAACAAATTTGCCATTGATTCTTGCTACTCTGACCTCAGAAATCGGGCCATCCCAGGGAATATCGGAGACCGACAATGCGGCTGATGCAGCCAATGCGGCCAATGCGTCCGGCATGGCATCTTTATCAGCCGATATAAGACTAATAACCACCTGAGTCTCGAACATATAACCATCAGGAAACAAAGGTCTAATTGCCCGGTCCACCAACCGGCAAATGAGTATCTCATAATCGGACAACCTTGATTCACGCCGGAAGAAATTACCCGGAATACGACCGACAGAAGCAAATTTTTCCTGATAGTCTACCGAAAGCGGAAAAAATGATTGTGTTGAGGGTTCAGTAGATGAGACCACAGTAGCGAGAAGCATCGTATTACCCATTCGTACCAATACGGAACCATCTGCGAGAGTTGCCAGTTTACCTGTTTCAAGAACCACTTCCCGTCCGTCAGGTAAATTAAAGGTAGTAGTAAGAGGAGTTTGTTTTCCCATAATAAGTGCGAAGTCGTCTTAGACGATATTAATAAATTAGTAGTGACTTATATCAGTCACCTTGTGAAATCAAGTCAATTGAAAGAGTCAATGATAGTTCAAATCGTTCTCTTAAAAATATATCGATTACTTTCGAATACCTAAACGTTCGATCAGTTCCCGGTATTCGGCGATATTTTCATCTGCAATGAATTTCAGGAGTCGTTTTCGTTTACCGACAAGTGAAAGCAATGTTCGTCTGCAGGAATGATCTTTCTTATTAGCCTGGAGGTGTTCAGAAAGACTCTGGATACGATAAGTAAATAAGGCGATTTGACCTTTGGCTGATCCGGTATTGGATTCAGATCCACCAAACTCCTTAAAGATATCTTGTACTTTCTCTTTTTTTAAATAAACTGCCATTTTAATGTAATTTTACCATTAGTGATTAAACAATCAGTTATAGCGGCCGCGAAGATAAGAAAATAATCTTTTTATCTCACGCACATTGTTTATCCAGTCTTTTCATCCAGCTTGGCCTCATCCCAGAGACCATCCATCTCATTCAAAGTCATTTCGTTTAATGGTTTGGTAGCTTTCGATTCGATGTATTGAAATCTTCTCATAAATTTTTGGTTTACTTTTGCCAGAGAGGTTTCAGCATCCAGACCGTAGTAACGACCGAAATTAATAAGCGAGAATAAGACATCGCCAAACTCGTCTTCTTTTCTGTCTGCTTCAATCGATGCATCATTCAATACTTCCTTTAATTCGGACAGTTCTTCCTCCAGCTTATGCCAAACATCTTCTTTTTCACTCCATTCAAATCCCACCTGTTTTGTCTTTTCCTGCATACGGTAAGCTTTCACCATAGCCGGCAGAGAAGCGGGCACCCCTGACAAAACCGATTTTTTCAAACCCTTTCGTAGTTTAATCATCTCCCAATTCTTTTTGACTTCCTCTTCATCTCGAACTATCAGATCACCATAGATATGAGGATGTCTCTCTACCAGCTTATCACAGACTGCTTCCAGAGCATCCGCTATATCAAATGCTCCTTTTTCTTCCGCCATTCTGGCATAAAAAACCATATGAAGCATCAGATCGCCAATTTCCTCTTTAACACCCGTCAGGTCATTATCCAAAATAGCATCAGCAAGTTCATAGGTTTCCTCTATGGTCAAATTTCGTAGAGTTTCCATCGTTTGCTTCCGATCCCAGGGACATTGAGCACGGAGTTCATCCATAATGACCAGGAGACGTTCAAAAGTTCGAAGCTTCCTATCCATAAGGGGGGATTTTAATATTTTTGCAAATGTAATGGTTTGAAACACGTAGCTCTCAGAACTTTGAAACAAACTTTTCCTTCAGGCAATGTGTTTAAAATAGTAGATATACAACTAAATGATGACTGAGTTTTTCACCACATTAATTATAATTTTTGCAGTATTTGCCATCTCTTTTGTTTTGATCAATATTCGCCATATCCTCACGGGTCAGGAGTTTCGAGGCACTTGCTCAACCAACAATCCAATGGTAAAAGACAAATTTGGATCCTGTACTGTCTGTGGTAAAAGCGGAGACGAACCTTGTGCAATGCCCGAAACCAAGTCCTAGTTATCACCTTCAAAATTCTGTTTGACCCTATTTCCAGTTAGCTTCCTTCGACTCGCAGCCTAGTCAAGCAAATGCCCCAGGAGTTTCTTTTTGGTCTCCAGATACTGCATATTGCCTTCGCTTGATTCGATGATCAGAGGTACTCGGCAAATCAGTTCTATGTCTGACTCTTCAATTGCCTTGATTTTTTCCGGATTATTTGTAATGAGCTTGATTGACTTGACTTCCAGGTCATTAAGTATTTGTACCGCCAGATCATATGATCTTTCGTCTGGTGCATGACCTAATTGCACATTGGCATCGACTGTATTAAAACCAACGTCCTGCAACTGATATGCCTTTAATTTTTCAATCAGCCCAATACCTCGTCCTTCCTGTCGAAGGTAGATGATAATCCCACCTTCACGACCAATTTGTTCCAGGGATGCCCGTAACTGAGCTCCACACTCACAACGAAATGATTCAAACAAATCACCTGTCAAACATTCAGAGTGAATACGGACAAGTACATTGTCCAGGCCGGCTTTTTCATGAACCATAGCAAGGTGGGGCATAGGATCACTCTCAGAAGTGGCATAAGTCACCATTTCAAATACGCCCCACTTGGTTGGAATTATCGCTCTTGATATTGCCCTCATCTGCACCTTACAAATTGCAAAGATATCAATGCATTATTACTTTACACACATCCTTTAAAACTATGCAATGACATACGCACTTTTCCATTCTACTCAACTATATATAATGAGTAGTTCTCTATGAACAAAGGTGGACATAGAAAGGTTTTACCTCGGCCAAAGGAAGACTGCAGCCCAGGGAAAATAAGAATAGCCATGGAAAAAAATAGATTTGAGTAATTGTTCTTAAAACATTCTCTTTCTATAAGATAGAACTTTCGAACCTGAAATGATCACAGCTCCCAATAGAAAGGATAAAGAGGTAATGCACAAAATCAACATAAGTTATCTCGGTTAGTCTTATCAAAATCTTGATCCCAGCGCTAATATGGAGAATTTAATCCATAAAAAGAACTATTGCGCCAAAAAATAATATGAATGATTTACTAATGTGTAAGTCATTTGGAGATAACTGGTTATACAAGGGAAACTACCCTATATCAAAATATTAATTATATGTCAATTTCGAATCTGAATCCAGGAATTAACATCACTTCACCATGCAAAAGTCCTGCCATCAATTGACTTGTTCACCTTTTCTGTCTCCCTGCATAATCTTCTCCTGATGATTGATTGACTCCTGATGGATAGCTTTTAATACTTTGGCAATGAATTCTTCACTGAGATCAAGAGGACCTGCCATCAACATAGCTTTTTCGATAATCTCGTTCCATCGATCAGGTTGCAAAACAGCTATATTATTTTGTTTTTTATATTGCCCGATTTTTTCAGAAACCTTCATCCGATTACCCATCATTTGGATCAGTTCTTTATCGATAGCGTCAATCCGTTGTCTTAAGTCTTCGATATTGTGTTGAAACATCTGATCCCCTACTCCCGATTTGCGTACCAGCAAGCGGTCAATGATTTGTTCTTTCAGCTGAAAGGGAGTGACCTGCTGCTTTGCGTCACTCCAGGCATTGTTGGGATCACAATGTGACTCAAGCATCACACCATCATAGTTTAGATCTAACGCCGTTTGGGATACTTCGAGCAAGAGCTCCCGATTTCCACAGATATGCGAAGAATCGACAATGAGCATCATATCAGGAAATGTCCTTTTCAACTCGATAGGGATCTGCCATTCGGGAACGTTCCGATAAATCGTATTCCCAAATTTCGAAAACCCACGATGGATCAGACCGATTCGTGTGATACCAGCATTGTAAATGCGTTCAACGGCTCCTTTCCATAGCTCCAGATCGGGATTAATGGGATTCTTGATGAAGACCGGTATATCCACACCTTTCAAGGCATCGGCAATTTCTTGTACAGAAAACGGATTCACGGTAGTTCTGGCTCCGATCCATACAGCATCAATTCCGATCTTCAGGGCATCAAAAACGTGTTGGGTATTGGCAACTTCCGTGGTAATTTTAAAACCAAAAGTTTCTTTTACTTTCTTTAACCATTTCAGACCATCAAAACCAATGCCCTCAAAGCTTCCCGGCCGGGTTCGTGGTTTCCAGATTCCTGCTCTGAATAAGTCAATTTCCATGTTAAGATCAGCCAGCATTTCGGCCGTCTTCATCACCTGAGCTTCAGTCTCTGCACTGCAAGGTCCAGTGATAACAATCGGTTTGCCTTCCTTCCGGGCAAGTGGAGTTGTGATATTCATTTCCATGATTATTTAATTTACTATTCTGCTAATTTGATTTGCTTGTTGGATTAGTTTATAAAACGATTCAAAATCTTTCTTAATTAATAAGGTGCGAAACTTACTTATAGTATTAATATGCTCATCCAGTACGTCCAATACATAGTCCCTATTTTGTTCAAAAATAGGTATCCAGGTGTCAGGACTACTTTTTGCTAAACGTACCGTACTGCTGAAACCTCCACCTGCCAATTCAAAAATGCGTTTTTCATTCTTCTCCTTCTCTAAAACTGTCAATGCCAAGGCAAATGAACTGATATGCGAAATATGCGATACATAAGCTGTGTGTATATCATGTTCGTGTGATTGATGATAAACGGTATTCATCTGCAGTGAGCGATACAACTTTTCGACTTCTTTCAATGCATCATCATCGGAGTTTTCCTTATCAACGATTACGTTACATTTGCCGACAAACAAGTCGGGAACTGCAGCAAGAGGACCTGAATACTCCGTACCAGCCATGGGATGGGTGCCCACGAATCGTCCTCGTTTTGGATGATGGTCAATTGCAAGAACAATCTTTTCCTTAGTAGATCCTACATCGATTACCACCTGACGGTCCACCTGATCCAGTACTTTCGGAAGTAGTTGAACGATAGCATTTACCGGAATAGCCAGGATGATCAGGTCTGCTCTGGAAATACCTTCAGGCAGCGACACGACCTCATCGATAATGTGGAGATCAAGTGCCAACTGACAATGCTCAGGATTCTGATCTACTCCCAGCACCCTGCCAGCATAACCATTCTGTTTAAGAGCTAGGGCCATAGAACCGCCAATCAAACCAATTCCAATAACTGTTATGATCATAACTTGATCGCTAGTTGTTTTTCAATTTCCATTTTTCAATGCGTTTCAGCGCATCCAGTAATATGCTCTCTTTACTACACAAAGATATTCTTATGTATTTCTGGCCGTTATGTCCAAAAATATTACCCGGGGTAATAAACACATGCGTGTTATTCAGTATTTCATCAGTCAGAGCATACCCATCCGGGTAATGATCTGGAATCCTTGCCCACACAAACATTCCTGCCTGATCCGGATCAAAGGTGCATTCCAGGGTTTCTACTATAGATTCTGCCACAGCGCGACGCGTCCGGTATGCATCGTTGACCCTTTGGTACCATTCATCCGACTGTTTCAGTGCCTCCACTGCTGCTAATTGAAGAGGTTTAAACATCCCGGAATCCATATTGCTCTTAAACCGCAGCACGTCAGAAATACGATTCGCTTTTCCAACTAAAAATCCTACCCTCCACCCAGCCATATTAAATGTCTTACTCAAGGAGTTAAGTTCGACTGCGATATCGATTGCCCCAACGACAGACAAAATGCTCCTTGGCTGATCATTAAGAATAAAAGCATAAGGATTATCATGGCACAAGAGGATCCTGTGACGACGGGCAAAAGCGACCAGATTTTCAAACATCGACTGCGAAGCTGTTGCACCTGAGGGCATATGCGGATAATTGATCCACATCATTTTAACCCTGCTGAGATCCATCTTTTCCAATTGTTGGAGATTTGGCAACCACTGAGTATCTTCTGTTAAATCATAGTTGATGACATCCGCGCCGGCCAATAATGCTGCAGAACGATAGGTCGGATATCCCGGATCAGGTACCAGGACCTGATCACCCATCTGCAGATAAGTCATGGAAAGATGAAGTATACCCTCTTTAGAACCAATCAGGGGCAACACCTGGTCTGATGGATTAAGATCTACGTTAAATTTTCGCTTGTACCACTCTGCAATTGCTCCCCGAAGTTCCGGAATTCCATTGTAAGATTGATAACCATGATGATCGTCCAGCTGGGCCTCCTGACTTAAACGATCAATAACCACTTGCGCTGGTTTAAGATCAGGGCTACCGATGCCAAGATTAATCACATCGTGACCTTCAGCCCGCATCTGAGCAATCTGGCGAAGTTTAGTTGAAAAGTAATACTCCTCAACCTGGCTTACCCTATCGGCCAATCTAATCTCCATGGTGAGCACCGGCTTTATATTTTCCGAGAATTTTCAAACCTAAAGTAGTTTGCGATAATCCCTGAATTACTGACCCAAACTTATTGGTATCATCTAGCAAAAAATCGACAAAAAACAAGTATTCCCATGGCCTCCCAGCTATCGGAGTAGACTGTATTTTAGTCATATTGGCATCCAGGTCATTCAATACTTTCAATGCTTTGTAAAGGCTTCCGGTTTTATGACTTACGGCAAAGGATACGCTCACCTTATTAAAACCATCATCATGAGGTACATTCATAAAATGCTCCAAAACGATAAACCTGGTGTAGTTGAGTTTGTTGGTCTCAATACTTTCATGTAAAATCTCCAGACCATACATTTGTGAAGCCAGGGTACTGGCAATAGCACCGGTTCTTACAAGTCTTTCATTAGCAATATTGCGGGCGCTTTCTGCTGTATCTTTTGTTTCTACCAACTTGATTTGTGGATAAGCCTTAAAAAATTCCTTGCACTGGGCTATCGCCATATAATGCGAATGCACTTCATCCAATTCATTCAATTTTGTTCCCGGCAAAACCAAAAGATTTTGTTTTATCCTTAAATACACTTCTCCACTGATCTGCAACGAGGACCGGTTAAGAAGATTATAGTTATACAATAGACTTCCGGCTATAGAATTTTCGATAGCCATCATTCCCACATCTGCTCCTGCATTGTTTTCTACCAGAGCAACAACTTCTTCAAAAGTATCTGCAGGGATTACTTCGAGGGCAGAGCCATTGTAATAAAGACGGGCAGCGATCTCGTGAAAAGCTCCCGGATATCCCTGAATGGCTACTTTCATGGTTTTCTTTATGTCCATAAAAAAAAAGGGTCCTCAAGGGGACCCATATTTTATTTATTGTATAACATGCCAGGTCCCCCTTTATGGTCGTCCATAAAAGAAGTAAAAATAAAACTGGCTGTTAGATAAATGATTCACTGTTAAATTTGTCAGGCAAATGTAGACAATAGTTGAATCTGTGCCAAATAAAGTTCATTTTTTTTAGGATTATCTCAAATCATGCGGGAGAAGCAAAGCCACTTCACGTACAATACAGACCGTCGAAAGTAGATGTGACAATTACCTTCAATATTGATTTGAAGATCTATCCGGAGGCTGTTGGAATATATTGAGGTGGATTTAAAGAAGCCACAGGAAGTTGTAACAGACTAACTTATTACGAAAAAAATGTTCTAACTAATCTCAGGCGCAGGTTGAGTAATTCAATGCCCTCTAAGGCCTGATAATCGTCCCATCTTTCTTTCTCACCTGAGTCCAATTGTTCATCTGAACGTCCGGCAAAGGATACTTCGCAGCTTCCTCTTCATTAATAGATACCCCCAGCCCTGGTACTTCATTGACATACATGTAGCCATCTTTCACATAGGGGCAGCCAGGAAAAATTTCCTGCAAGGTTTCGGAGAAATTCACTGATTCCTGAATCCCAAAATTCCAGACGGCAAAATCGATATGGGCATTAGCAGCATGCCCAACCGGAGATACATCACCCGGACCATGCCAGGCAGTTCGGACATTGAAAAACTCTGCCAGGCGTGCTACCTTCATTGCCGGTGTAATACCTCCTGCCTGACTGATGTGTATCCGGATAAAATCAAAGAGCTGGTCTTTGATAGGATCAACCCATTCATGTGGACTATTGAAAAGTTCGCCCATGGCAATTGGCACTGCCGTATGCTCACGTAACATTTTGAAGTATCGGTTATTTTCAGGTGAAAAAGGATCTTCGATAAAGAAAGGACGATAATCCTCCAAAGCCTTTATGAGGTTGATCGCTTCAAGCGGTTGCACCCGTTCGTGGATATCGTGCAAAAGCTCTACCTGCTCACCGCACTGTTTACGTGTCTTATCAAAAATATCAATCACACTTTTAGTGTACACCAAAGAATCCATGTAGTTATCATCCGGCATACCAAAGCCTGCCTTTTTAAAATCCGGTTCTGGTGCCTCACCTGAATAGCCATATCCTCCAAGCAATTGGGTGGCACCGTAGCCTCCCATCTGAATGCGGACATGCCGGAATCCTCGCTCCATGAATCGGGTTACATTATCTGCCACCTCATCGGGCGACGTACCTGAAGCATGAGCATAGCAATCTACTCCAAAACGACATTTGCCACCTAATAGCTGATAAACCGGCATATTGGCACGTTTCCCTTTGATATCCCATAGTGCCTGATCCAAACCACTCAGTGCATTATTTAATACCGGTCCATTACGCCAATAAGAACTTTGGTAGGTGGCTTGCCAGACATCTTCTATGTTGTCAACATCTCTGCCTACGCAGAAATCGTTGAGATACATGTCTATAGCGGCGACAACTGCATGTGCCCTCTGTCGGAAAGTCGCACATCCCAAGCCATAAAGTCCTGGCTCGCTGGTCTCCACTTTGACTACGATCAACTCAATTCCATGTGGACAAGTGGCGATCGCCTTGACCCTGGTTATTTTTAAAGGTGGTAATCCGGCAGTGGCTCGCAAGAAAGTTTCTTTTTCCGGACCAGCTGCAGCCAACATTGGGGTTGCAGCGGCCAGTGTACCGAGCCCCAGTGATCTTAAAGTATTACGACGTGAATTTGAAAAATCCTGCATGACAGACAGTTTGTGTTACTTGAATAAAATGAAAGCTTAACCCTTTTTAGAAATCGAACTTAATTTAGGAAAAAGTGGGGATAAGTTAGACGTGGTATCCTAAAAAGACTTTCTAACACTAGATCTTTGTCTGTACGCAAGAATTCACGCAGTAAGGAAGTAGCACTAAATCCATAGACATATCTACTGATTGCTCACAAGTTTTCAGTGCAAACTGAAATTTTCAATCTGATACTAATTCTAGTCACTTTTTTTGACTTACCTGGCTAATGAGTTTGACTCTATCCCTCAGAATGCCTTAAACTCACTTTCAATAGTTTCAATACTGATGACGGTGCGCCATATTATCTATCACAATGACAGGGGTATAAATAAAGAACGAAATTTATCACCAACACACCTTGTCTGCATTGAATATCAGGAAAAGCCTAAAATTCAATTTCCAGATGTGATACAGCTTTTCCCTCGAGTGCCGATTCACCCATCAAATAGGTATCCAGCGCTCGTGCTGCCTCCCGACCTTCAGAGATCGCCCAGACGACCAGGCTTTGGCCTCTTCTCATATCGCCGGCAGAAAAAATATTCTCGACGCTAGTCTGATAGTTATCAGTAAGGACATTACCTCGCTCATCGTAAGATACACCTAACTGTTCAAGCATGCCACTATGTTGCGGATGAAGATAGCCAACGGCCAGCAAGGCAAGATCACATGGAATTTCCCTTTCGGTTCCTTCGATTTCCTCAAAACCTGACTTTCCGGTTTCTGAATTGACCTTCCAAATGATATCGACCACCTTAAGAGCTCTTACATTTCCGTTTTCATCTCCGCGAAAGGACTTTGTCAACATTGCCCAGTTTCTATCCGCTCCTTCTTCATGTGAGGAGGATGTACGTAGCATCATGGGCCACAATGGCCAGGGAGTTTCTTCTGCCCGCTGGTCTGGAGGTCTGGTAAGAAGTTCAATCTGGGTGACGGATTTTGCCCTATGACGATTGGACGTTCCAACACAATCTGATCCGGTATCTCCTCCTCCAATAACTACAACATGTTTATCTGTGGCTAACAATTCAACCAAGGGATCAATCTCATCCTGAGCTACCCGTCGGTTGCTTTGTTCGAGAAATTCCATCGCAAAATGGATACCTTTAAGGTCTCTTCCCGGAATGTTTAAATCCCGGGGAATCGTAGAACCACCACACAGACAGATCGCGTCAAATTCACTCTTGAGAGAATCGACCGACACATTTTCACCAACATTAGCATTGGTTTTAAATCGAATACCTTCAGCTTCAAGTACAGCGAGGCGTCGGTCAATGACGTCCTTTTCCAACTTGAAGTCAGGAATCCCATAGCGTAATAACCCTCCAATTCGATCGTTGCGTTCAAATACAGTAACCGTGTGTCCAGCCTTATTTAATTGAGCTGCAGCAGCCAATCCAGAAGGACCAGAACCTACAACAGCCACTTTTTTACCCGTACGGGTGGCAGGTGGATTGGGTTTGATCAGCCCCCGGTCAAAAGCTTGTTCAATAATGATTTTTTCAATATGTTCAATTGTAATTGCAGGTTGGTTGATCCCCAATACACAGGCGGTTTCACAGGGAGCAGGACATATGCGTCCAGTAAATTCAGGAAAATTATTGGTCGAGTTGGGGATTTCAAAGGCTTGCATCCAGTTTTGCCGATAGACTGCATCGTTGAATTCTGGTATGATATTACCTAGAGGACATCCACTATGGCAAAAAGGTACACCACAATCCATACACCGACCTGCTTGCTCAACCGTTTTTTCAACCGGAAATGGCAAATAAATCTCCTTATAATCATTAATGCGTTCTAGTGGCGGCCTTGATTTTGGTAATTCTCTGGTGGCTTTTAAAAAACCCTTTGGATCTCCCATACTCTATTTCTCATTAAAAAACTAACCAACTTTAATTTCAGGTTCCAACATGTGCTGTCGCTTCATGAGGACGGCTTTATAATCAATCGGCATAACTTTCACGAAATAACGGGATTCAGTCGACCAATCGGTAAGGATTCTCAAAGCCAACGCACTACTGGTATATCTGAAATGATTGCGAATCAGCCGTCGGGCATCCTCAAGATCTTCACTGGATGGATCTTCCAATTCAACCATTTCCATATTACAAAATTCGCTGAATTTTTGTTCCGGATCATACAAGTATGCTACACCTCCACTCATACCTGCCGCAAAATTACGACCCCAAACTCCCAGATTTACAACGACACCCCCGGTCATATATTCGCATCCATGATCACCTACTCCTTCAACTACAGCGTGCACTCCGGAATTCCTCACTGCAAACCTTTCGCCGGCCATACCATGGATATAAGCCTCTCCACTGGTCGCGCCATAAAGTGCCACATTTCCTATAATGATATTCTGGTCGGGTTGGTACCTTGCCTCCCTATCAGGTGTGACGATCAATCTGCCTCCTGATAGTCCTTTTCCAAAATAATCGTTCGATTCACCCTCAAGGATAAATTGAACCCCTGGGGCCACGAATGCCCCAAAACTTTGTCCGGCCGATCCTCTAAATCGATATTCAATAGTACCGTCAGGCAAACCATCACCCTTAAATTTCTTAGAGATTTCATTTGATAGCATGGCACCTACTGCCCGATCCGTATTCTTAATCGAAAATACCCCCGAAATAGCATGGCCTCCCTGCAAAGTAAGTCGTGCGTGGTCTATTAACTTCCGGTCCAGAACTGCATCAATCCCATGATCCTGCGCAATCGATTTAAATTGACCGATCTCATCTCCTGCTGGTTCCTTATATAAAATCGGACGGAGGTCTAAATGGCGATATTTCCAATGATCAATATCCTTTTTCATTTTCAACATCTCTACTTAACCGACCATGTCTGTCACTTTCCGGAATCCAAGTTCCGCCATAATTTCACGAAGTTCCTCTGCGAGATAAGTGAAGAAATTAATCACATGTTGTGGATCACCGGCAAATCGCTTTCGTAGTTCCGGATCCTGGGTGGCAATACCTACCGGACATGTATTGAGATGACACTTTCTCATGAGAATGCATCCCTCCACTACAAGTGCAGCAGTGGCAATGCCCCATTCTTCTGCACCCAGTAAAGTTGCGACAGCCAGATCCCGACCAGTACGCATTTGTCCGTCAGTCTGAAGTACTACCCGGTCCCGGAGCTGATTCTTTACCAAAGTCTGGTGTGACTCGGCCAAGCCAAGTTCCCAGGGTAATCCTGCATGCTTTATTGAGGTTATTGGAGATGCTCCCGTACCTCCATCATGACCTGATATGAGGATGGCATCTGCGTGGGCTTTGGCCACTCCGGAAGCTATGATACCAACTCCCGCCTTGCTAACCAGTTTAACGTTAATTCGAGCTGATCGATTAGCATTCTTAAGGTCAAAGATAAGTTGTGCAAGATCTTCTATCGAGTAAATATCATGGTGTGGAGGAGGTGATATAAGTCCGACTCCCGGAGTTGAATTTCTTACCCGGGCTATCCAATCATCTACCTTGTGTCCTGGTAACTGACCCCCTTCACCCGGCTTGGCTCCCTGAGCCATCTTTATTTGTAGTTCATCAGCATTGCTTAGGTAGTAACTGGTGACACCAAATCGACCAGAGGCCACCTGTTTTATGGCTGATCGCTCAAGGTCTCCGTTTTCTTTTGGTTCGAATCGAATCTCATCTTCACCACCTTCTCCGCTATTGCTTTTTCCACCGATACGGTTCATCGCAATAGCCAGCGTAGTATGCGCTTCATGTGAAATCGATCCGAAAGACATGGCTCCTGTAGCAAATCTCCTGAGAATACTTTCAATTGGCTCTACCTCATCCATCGGAATACTCTTTCCCTTGCGGAAAGTCAGTAATCCGCGTAGAGTTAAGGCTTTTTCCGACTGTTCATTAATGAGAGCCGAATATTTCTTAAAGAGGCTATAGTCTGCTCTCCTTGTGGAATATTGTAACAGGTGGATGGTCTGAGGATTGAACATATGAATTTCTCCCCGCTGTTTCCATTGGTATACTCCACCGGCTTCCAAATCGGCTGTACTTAAAAGATTGGATGTAAATGCGAGATAATGTCTTTGCAGAATCTCTGTGGCGATTTCATCAAAACCCAGTCCCTGAATCCGTGAGACAGAGCCTTTGAAACATCTGTCAACCACTTCATATCGGATGCCGAGAATCTCAAAAATTTGCGCTCCCTGGTACGACTGCAAGGTTGATATCCCAATCTTAGACATAATCTTAAGCAATCCTTTACCGATTGCTTTGATATACACCTTAATCAAATCGTTGGTGGTGTCAGTGCCCGCAAAAAATTTCTTCCTACGCAATCCGTCAATAGTGGCAAAAGCGAGATACGGATTGATTGCGTTAGCTCCATATCCGATTAATGTAGCATAATGGTGTGTTTCTCTGATGTCACCGGCTTCAACCACCAGCGAGGTTTTGGTACGGAGTCCAACTTTGATAAGATGATGATGAATAGCTCCTACTGCCATCAAAGAAGGAATTGGAGCATGAAAAGCATCACCAGATCTATCCGTCAAAATCAAGATATTACATCCATTCTGAACCAGATCTTCGGCAACAGCGCAAATATGATCGAGGGCTGCCACAAGTCTCCCAGACTGACCATCTCCCTTGAAAATAATATCAATAGAACCTGATTTAAAATTGACATGATTGATCTGTCGGATCTTATTGATCTCATCATTGGAAAGAAGTGGATGATCGAGGTGGATAAATTTCGCCTGCAGTGCAGAAGGCTTCAATATGTTATCAGAACTTCCAAGATGAGCATAAAGTGACATTACATCCCGTTCCCGTATTGGGTCAATTGGTGGGTTGGTCACTTGAGCAAACAATTGTTTAAAGTAATTGGAAAGATGTTGAGTATGATGGGAAAGAACCGCCAAAGGTGTATCAGTACCCATGGAACCAATCGGATCCTGACCCGTTTCGATCATTGGTCCAATGATCACCTTAAGGTCTTCTTTTGTAAAACCATGCAACTGCTGCTGCCGGAGTAATGTGTTTTCATCAAATCCAACCGAGGCTGGAATCTGTGGTGGTAGATCCTTTAAAGTGATTCTTCCTTTGTCAAGCCAATCCCGGTATGGTGCATTCTTACAGATAATCGCTTTCAACTCTTCATCTCCAATCACCCTTTTTTCATCCATATCGGCAACCAACATCTTGCCTGGTTGCAGTCTGCCTTTAAAAACCACCGTACCCGGTTGGACGGGAAGTACGCCAGCCTCGGATGCAACAATAAGAGTATTGTCTTCGGTGAGGAGATAACGGGAAGGTCGTAATCCATTTCGATCCAGTGTTGCACCGACCAGGATGCCATCCGTAAACACGATCGAAGCCGGGCCGTCCCAAGGTTCCATCAAATTGCTGTGGTACTCGTAAAAGGCCTTCTTGTAATCCTCCATTTGATGGTCATGTTCCCATGCTTCAGGAATCATCATCATGAGTGCATGAGGCATTGAACGGCCACTTAAAACAAGGAACTCCAGAATATTGTCAAAAGAGCCGGAATCCGAAAGTCCACCTCCAATGATCGGTTTTAGTTTTTCCTGCTCAATCTCATCAAAGTAGTCTGACTCCAGTAAAAATTCCTTTGCCTTCCACCAGTTTATATTACCCTGAATTGTATTGATTTCACCATTGTGTGCAACATAACGGAACGGTTGGGCTAGTTTCCACTTGGGTACTGTATTGGTCGAAAATCTCGAATGAATCAATGCAATGGCCGATGTACAATCCTCATTTTGTAAATCAGGATAATAAGTACGTAATTGACCAGTAGTCAACTGCCCCTTGTAAACGACGGTTTTATAGGAAAACGAACAAAGGTAGAAGTGGTCTAAGGTCTGAGGAAATGTTTTATGGATGCTGTGAACCGCAAATTTCCTTAAGACGTGTAACCGCCTCTCTAATTGACGGCGCTCCAATTTTACCTTTGGTTTAACAAATACCTGCTCAATCCGAGGTTCGACCGAGATAGCAGTCGCTCCGAGGTTTTCATTATCAGTAGGAACTTTCCGGTACCCAAGAAGTTCAAAACCCTGCTCATCAATGTAATCATTAAAGAGTACACGACACTGGGACATCAGATTTTTCTCTTTGGGGAAGAAAACCATTCCCACACCATATTCTCCAAATTCAGGAATATCAAAGCCAGCCTCACGACATTTTTTCTCAAAAAAATAGTGCGGTGTTTGGATGAGTATGCCTGCACCATCGCCCGTATTGGGCTCGCAGCCACATGCTCCCCGATGTTCCATATTATGTAACATTGTAAGAGCGTCATCGATCAACTTATGACTTTTTATCCCACTGAGATTGGCAATTAGCCCGGTACCGCAGGAGTCCTTTTCCAAAGAAGGAACATACAGACCTTTTCCTTGAGAGGAATTTGTTGCCATTACGAAATTTTTAAGCGAACTGCAAATTTAATAAAATACTATACACAAAAGCTTTTCCTGATTACTAATCTTGAAATCATAAAATTGTTTAGGTGCACATCATGAAATTGAACAAACCCATTGCCCGAGCGACTATCACCGATGTCGTTCCTGCAAAACCTGCAGGACTTCCGAGTATTTGATATTTTTCTCTCTTAACAGGACCAACATATGATAAACCAGATCGGCTACTTCTCCAAGTAGCAGGTCTTTGTCCTCATTCTTTGAAGCGATCACTACTTCTACCGCTTCTTCTCCCACTTTCTGAGCGATCTTATCAATTCCTTTGCGAAAGAGACTGCTTGTGTAGCTCTGGTCGTTGGGGTAATCATGCCGATGGTCGATCACTTCTTCTAAATATCGCAAAAAGGATAAACCGGTAAAACTCTTTCCGAAACAAGTGGGATCACCTGTATGGCAAACGGGCCCTACAGGAACTGCTTCAACCAACAATGTATCTGCATCACAATCCTGTATAACGCTGACTAATCGCAGATGGTTACCTGATGTTTCACCTTTCGTCCAGAGTCTGTTCTTACTTCGGCTGTAAAAAGTGACGAGCTCTGAGTCTAGTGTCCTTTGCAATGCTTCTTCATTCATATAACCAAGCATTAGGACTCTTCCCGACCATGCATCCTGCACTATTGCAGGCACCAATCCATTGCCTTTGTCAAAGTCAATAGCCCTGATCGTTTCTTTTGTTACCTTCATATTCCTATCGTATTGCAATTCCTCGTTGTTTCAAATCAGCTTTTAGCTCGGGAATGCCGATTTCCTGAAAATGAAAAATACTGGCTGCAAGTCCAGCATCGGCGCCAGCGTATTGAAAAACTTCAAAAAAGTGATCGATAGAACCAGCTCCTCCACTTGCAATAACTGGTATTCGTAATAGAGTACACATCTGTTTTAAAGCTTCAAGGGCAAATCCTCTTTTCGTTCCATCGTGATTCATTGACGTAAACAAAATTTCCCCCGCACCCCGTTCCTGTGCTTCGTAAGCCCAACTAAATAATTCCTTTTCAGTAGAAATTGTTCCACCTGATACATGAACGATCCAATTTTCTGCAATCTGGCGGGCATCAATCGCTACAACGATACATTGACTACCATATTCCCTTGAAAGTTGATCAATCAAACCCGGATTCCGAACAGCTGCCGAATTGATACTTACCTTGTCTGCCCCATGATTCAGCAGAATGTCGACATCTTCCAAACTGCTGATACCACCTCCGATGGTGAAAGGTATATTCAGGTGGTGGGCTACTCCATCCGCCAATTTTGCAAGAGTTTTTCTTTTTTCTTTGGTGGCAGTGATGTCGAGAAAAACCAGTTCATCAGCACCCTGGTCGCTATATAGTTTTCCTAATTCGACTGGGTCTCCGGCATCTCTCAACTGCTCAAAGTTAATTCCTTTAACTGTTCGGCCATCCTTAACATCTAAGCAGGGAATGATACGTTTAGCCAACATCTAATTAAATGATTGTATTTGAGATAATGTGATCTTCTGTTCGTATATAGCTTTTCCGACAATTGCTCCAAAACAACCTGCCTTCTTTAATTCCTCAAGATCCGTCATGTTTGAAATACCTCCACTGGCCACCAACTGTATATCCGGGTAAGCTTCTATCATCTCCCGATAGAGTTCAGTCGAGGGTCCCTCCAACATTCCATCTTTAGCTATATCAGTTGAGATTATAGTCTTGACTCCCTGTGAGATGTGGAGTTTGAAAAAGTCTTTCCAATGGATTTCAGAAAGTTCCTTCCAGCCTCGGGTGGCAACTTTTTCAAATTTTAAGTCAGCTCCCAGACTTAATCGGTGACCTCCAATTAATTCCAGCCATTCATGAAAAAGCGATGGATTCTCAGCGGCAATACTTCCTACTGGTGCTTGTT
>JBGTCB010000127.1:0-11695 GCA_041748995.1 Saprospiraceae bacterium
AGATCATGATCCGATTTTATGTACTGATTTTCCTAACCGTCGTATTCTTGATGTTTTGTCAGGGAACAGATCAACCGGTTTCTCTTTTTAATGGTAGTAGTTTAGAAGGCTGGCATATGGATGTACCAGAAAAGGATACCAATGACCTGGCAAGAGATCCGTTTATTGTCCGGGACGGTTTGTTGGTTAGCCTGGGAACACCGGGAGGTCACTTAATCACCGATGCTGTTTACGCAAACTATCGGCTTGATATCGAATACCGTTTTGCCGGGATACCAGGAAACTGTGGTGCATTGGTACATGCATCGACTCCGAGAATATTATATAAGATGTTTCCCAAATCCATTGAAGTTCAGATGATGCATGAAAATGCCGGAGATTTCTGGTGTATTGGTGAAGATATTAAGGTGGACGATATGGCTAACCGTCGTGGTCCGGAGGCGAATTGGGGGGTGACTGAGGGCAAAGGACGCAGGATTCTAAATTTAACCGATGATTCAGAGAAAGCGGTAGGAGAGTGGAACCAGATGCATATTGAATGCGTAGGTAATGAAATTAAGGTCTGGGTTAATGGTGATTTTGTGAATCATGGATTTGATTGTACTGCCAGTAAAGGGCAGATTGCAGTCCAGGCAGAAGGATCCGAAGTTGAGTTCCGGAAAATTGAATTGAAACCCATTTCAGCATTGTCAGATGAAATGCTGCTTTTACTGGATCACCAATTGCGATAGGTGCGACATCACATTGCAGGAATTAAGCTGTCGCACCTTTGAGGGGTGACAGCTTTTCGGTGATGAACTATTTAATGCGGTGTTCGTCCTCCCTCATTTCAAAGCGTTGTCACCCCTTTGAGGTGCGACACCGCAATCACTCATCACCCATCACTCACAACTTTTCACTTTCTACTTTCTACTTTTCACTTTTTCACTTAAATTTTCCTGCAATCGAAATGCTACGATTCTTTTGATCAAATCAAATGGCATCGGTTCGCTTAGAGGAAATTGGACACTTCCTTTTCCTTGTTTGTATTTTGACAATTCTTCTGCAAAAGCGGAGTGCCCTGTTGGGGTAGCATAAAATCCAATATGATTTTTATATCCGGCAAAATAGACCAAAGGTCCATGGAGTTTGTATGCCGGCATGCCATAAGCAATCATTTCTTCTGCCTGGGGTGCAACCGATTTAATTAAAGAACGGATTTGTTGCATTTTTCCCTGAACGTCTGCAGGAAACTGCGCGATATAAGCATCGACATCCGGAGGTAAGTTATCCTTATTCATGCGGTTTATTTAGTCAATAAAATTATCTGATACTTGGTCAACCTTATTTGATTGAAATTGTAATTCCCGATTTATTTGTCAAAATAGTTGTTGCATCAGGCATCCAGAATAACCTGAAGATTCAACTTCCTCATTTGCATGACTGCTTTCATAATCCTGCCTGCCTTTTCACCATCACTCATGAGCTCACCTATTTGCCCGGGAATTATTTGCCAGGAAACTCCATATCGATCGGATAGCCAGCCACACATGCTTTCTCTGCCTCCATCGACGGTTAGTTTTTCCCAGTAATAATCAATTTCTTCCTGAGTATCACAGGGTATCACCAGAGAGATCCCTTCATTGAATTTAAAATGATGAGGCAATGAACTATCAAAAGCAATGAATGACTGACCATTGATTTTAAATCTGCCATGTTTAACCGTACCTTCTACATCCTGATCATCAGCATCATACCTTCTGATATCCAGAATGGAAGACTGTTTAAAAATGGAAACATATCGTTGCATCGCATGTTCGGCCTGGCCTGCCTGATTCTGGGTAAACATCAGGGCGGGAGTAATGATCTGTTCAAGTGGATCTTTCCCGATCATAATTTGCCAGTTGACACCATATTGATCCGAACACCAGCCATATTTTTCACTCCAGGGATAAGAGCCCAATGGTATCATTACACTTCCAGCAGTGGACAGTTTTGCAAACGTTTGTTCGACTTCTTCACCGGTTGGTAACATGACAAAAAAGGAAATGGAAGGGTTCTTTGTAAATTGAGGACCGCCATCTAAAGCCATAAACTTACTGCCCTCAACTTCAAACGTGGTGACTAAGGCACTTTGATCTAATAATATTCCCTGCTGAAATACCTCGCAATAAAACCCCGCAGCTTCTTCCGCTTGGCCATTAAACCATAAACAGGGAAAAATGTGTTTTGGGTTATGCATTTTTAAAGTATTTGAATATTTGATTCTTTGAATAAGATGATAGCAAAGTTATTTGAAAGAAAGCAAATACACATCTTGATATCGCGACAAACCCAGGAGGCAATTGCGACATGGTCCCTTTTTAGCAATGAATTATGGGAGGGTCTTTTAAAGGAGATTAGGAAAAGTCAGGTAAACAGTGGTTTTTTTTAATTGACAGATGGAATCCTGGCATACATATTTAAAAAGACGATCTGATTTATTTGTGTTTGAGAATACTTATGCTGCGAAGACTGACCAAGAGTAGAAGTATAGCAGAGAAAATAGCCAGATGACCAAAGGTATAAGCTGCATCTAAGCCAATGCCAAAAAATAAAGGAGCCATTGCTGAACTTAATACCATTACGACAGAAAATAAACTCCGGACTTGCCCAATATTGTCGACACCATATAATTCGGCAATAGTTGCGGATGTCAAAACACCACTAAAACCGGTCGATACACCGGTAAGGATTAAAAATAATGCAGCGCCTTCAAGTCCGTCAACAAACGCTAAGCTTAGTACGCCGAATAGGATAGGAACCAATTGAAATGGAAATAATTTCCTGGCCGAATACCTGTCTGTGAGCAGCCCGCCATATAATGAAAAGACCAGGCGCACTGCCCCATATCCGGCAAAAAGCAGCGTATATATTTCTACGGGCCACCCCTTTTCTTCCGCTAATATAAACTGGTAAAAGAAGAAACCCGTGACAATGAAACTAAGGGAAAAAGTAGGCAACGTGAGTATCCAGAATCTGGATTCCTTCATCATATTAAAAAAGAATTTTCCTTTTTTAGATGAACTCTCAGGCTTTAAGGACAGTGGGTCAGGATCCATGACTTCAATCTTCCATTTGGGAATGGGTAAAATCAAAGGCAAAAGCATAAGGGCCTGGACGACAGCACCTATGCGCCAACCAAACCACAGGATGACCAAACCAATGAAGAAGGGAAAAAATATCTCCCCCATCGAATAACCAATCGTGGAGATACTAAGGGCTTTCCCCCGGTCTGCAAAAAAATAACGGGACATGACAGTTAAGCTGATATGACTCATCAGCCCCTGGCCGGCAAAGCGAAGACCGGTCAATGCGATCAATAAAATAACCGGATGAATCACCATCGCCAGGGTAAGACAAGAAATCATCAACAGGATTAGTACCTTATTGGAAAAGGGTCGAAGCGGTTTTTCGTCTATATAGTGACCAATTTGCAGGAGCAGGAAGGATGCGATTAGAGTTGCACTAGCGTAGTAGGCACCAAAAGCTGATTTGCTGATGCCAAGCTCCAGAAGTAAATAGGGTACGTATAAAGATATCAGGAATGTTTGCCCAAAACTCGAAAAGAAAGTAAGCATCCAGCCAAATCCGACCTGACTCAGATATTTTTTTAAGAAGGCATAATAGCTGCTGATCATAGACACTATTTGGTTCTGTAATAGAACCACTAAGCTTATGGGGAATTTTTACAGATATTTTCCTTGTAACAAAGGTATCATTTGTGAAAAGTTTGCAAACTTAAGAAAAAGCCATATCATACACAAACGATGGATGATTGCAGGTAATTAGTTCAGGCATGATTTTCCAATATCAGCTACTTGAATTCAATAACAAGAGCCTGTAGCATCTGTATCGTTTTTATTGGTCAAAAATTATTGTAGTAATGCCTCCTTCCTGGGATCATCAGCTTCTTTCTATCTGCTTTGGTATATCACATTTAGCATATCACACTTATCTCCTTCTAAGGAAAACATTGACCATGAATCTTAGTTGCACATTCCTAACATGGTGAGAGATAATTCAGATCTAGGAAGTATGACGGATTATATTTCTAATTCAGAAGGTAATGTTGCGATTTAAAAATAAAATATTCGGGAGAGATGGATGCTTCAAAAAAATACCCGGCCTCAGGTGAGTGCCGGGTGCAAACTTCTTAATCGTAGATAGTATTATGGATAATGCGTCATTCTGCCATAGCGGCAGCAATGGATGCCCG
The DNA here is from genome assembly GCA_041748995.1 of Saprospiraceae bacterium. Taxonomy (GTDB): domain Bacteria; phylum Bacteroidota; class Bacteroidia; order Chitinophagales; family Saprospiraceae; genus JABDMH01. The sequence goes on from JBGTCB010000127.1 coordinate 4,238, forward strand.
GTCCAAATATTGAATGACCCGGTCAATCTTGTCATTCGAATCAAAGTGAAAGTCTGTGTGTATCCATTGAGTCATACTTTTGCCAGTCTTGTAGGTGGCATCGGTCTTATGCCAGCTCAGCAACCAAAGGCCTGCTTGTTCGACACTTTGGGGTTGATTAACTTGGATCGGCAACCAAACTTCATTGGAGAAGGTCAGCGATTGTATGGTTTCTGTCCTGCGCTGGGTCCAGTATTCTGAAATAGCAGCCTTTCCAACCAGGCTATCACCATTGTTCCAAACATATACGGCATTGTCAGAAAAAGCGCTCATCCATCCTGGAATATTACCACTGGATAGGTTGGCAAGCCCTTGTTTGCCGATTTCAATGTATTTAGCATCTGCAAATTCTACTGGTGGTGGAGTCATCACGGTCTCGCGAGTTGGAGTATCGCTCATGACTGCTGACGTTTTGTCCTCGCATGCGAAGAACAAAGTACTGGCTAAAATGGTAGCAAAAATTACTTTCATTTTACTTGGTTTTTAAATGTGATTATGAAGGACAAGTAAGGATTGGGTAAGGATGGAGTAAAATCCTTTCTCTCAAAGGTAAACACAAGCTTCCAATTCCAGTAGAAAGTTAAGATAATTATTATTTGTCTCAGATAGCAGGCCGGTTATCCATTGAGACATCCACTACTTTAAAATCCACTTTACTCTTTCGCCGGATTTACGGATCTTGAAATCGAAGTCAACAGCACACACCGGATTTGCACTCAGCTACCTGCAGGGTTGCTAAAGCAGATATACGCACACGTGGTTTCTCCACTGGAACACCACAATGATCTTTGGCAAGGCAATCGGTCTTTCTGTTCGTGAGTTGGAAATATTGACCGTCAAATTCCAGACCATACTTACCAATGGTATCTCCCTGATATTCGACTTCAATTTCGAGATCTGTAAGGCCTAGTTTTGCTTCGGATAACTCAATAATCGATTTGAGTTTGGAGGCACTCAGCCGATGCTCATAATCGGTAGCGGTAAACAACTGAAAATTAATCGCTGACTCATTGCGAATCGTACCCCCGCAATCAATAAAATGTTTATGAATACTCCCTATTTCAGTTACATGAAAATGGGAAGGCACGGGTGAACCGTCGGGTAAACGAAATGATATTTGATCCACCTGAGTGAGTGCTTCTTTAATTTCATTTAGTGTCATTGTAATTGATTTTTGCTTTAAGGGTATGTTAGAATATGGGAAAATTATTTTGTAGAAGTCCATAATTAACAGCATTCATCTTCTCCAGAAGCTTCATACTGATTGAAAATCTCGTTAAACTGATCTTTGATTTCCAGCCACCTTACCGGATTGATGCAGTAATTCACCCGGGTGCCTTCAATGGTACCTCTTATCAGACCAATATCTTTCAGTTCCCGCAGGTGCTGGCTAATCGTGGCCTGGGCTAGTCCCAGCTCCTGCACGAGATCACCATTGATGCAGGCATTAGTTCTAAGCAGGTGTTGGATGATTGCTACCCGCGCAGGATGAGCGAAAGCCTTGGCTGCGGTAGCTATTTCATTTTGTACATAGGAAAATAGATCCGTTTTCGTAACTCCCATACCACTTAAATATTATATCGCAATATTACGATTAAAGGATGATATTGTCAAGTAAAACCAGGATAAATTTCCAGGACCATACACTTTCGCTTTCACTTCTGTCCTTTGAGAGTCAGATACTGTTCCCAACTTTCTAGGTGAACGGATGATAACGTTATAGAGACAACAGAACATCTTCTCCCGATACCATTGGATGTTTTGTTACCAAGAAACCTGATGTAATAAACCAATAGGAAGTTTTTCCGTAGATTTCCTTTTATGAAAGTTTTAGATACCCTGACAGGAGTAGTTCCCATTATACCGACGCCCTTTTTACAAAATGAGGAAATCGATGAATGGTCATTGAGAAATCTGATCGAATTTGCTGTTTCCTCCGGAATAAAGGCTGTTTGCCTTCCTGCCTACGCCAGTGAATTTTACAAACTAACTGATGATGAAAAACTGCAGGTGGTTAAGATTGCTATTGATCAGACAGGTGGCCGTTTAAAAATCCTCGCCCAGTCGAATAGTCCTTCTCTAAAAATAGCGATAACACTTGCAAAGGCTCATATAGCTGCGGGTGCTGATATTATTTCCCTGGCCGTTCCCCGCATTTTCGGCTTACCGGAGGCATCCATCCACGCCTACCTCTCGGGTTTCTTCGAATCCATTCCGGATACTCCCGTTCTGGTACAGGACTTTAATCCGGGTGGCCCAACTTTAAGCGTCGGCCTGATTAATTCGCTAAGAACTACCCATTCTAATTTTAAATATTTAAAATTGGAAGAACCCTTGTGTGCACCAAAGTTTGCCGATATTATTAAAACTACGGAAGATACCGTAGGTGTTTTTGAAGGATGGGGTGGACTCTATATGATGGAGTTGATTCCAGTAGGCATCCATGGTGTGATGCCCGGTCTGGGGGTGGCGGATATTTTGCAAAAGGTGTTCTTCCTTCGAAAAAATGGAGAAAGCCAAAAAGCTTTTGAAATATTTGAACGGGTGATGCCGCAAATTTTCTTTTCTCTGCAGAATATGGAATTGTTTCACTATGCAGAAAAGGAACTATTAATAGCAAGAGGAATTCTTAATAACAGCTTTTCAAGAAAAGCAGCTTATTTACCCGATACATCTACGATAAATTATATTCGTGAATTAAATGAAAGGATTGTCAAATTAGTGGATGATATTAAAGTAGATTACCCATAGCATCCTAACCAACCATCTGCGTTTATCCGCGCGATCCGCGGGAAATAATTTAGCCCGCAGATTCCGCAGAGGGGTATTTTTCGATGTTAATGAGAGTGAGCTAACCGAGATGCAAATATCCGATATTCCGACCTATGCCATCCTAAACCAACCATCTGCGTTAATCAGCGCGATCAGCGGGAGATAATTTTGCCCGCAGATTTCGCGGATTTTCGCAGAGGGTATTTTTCTATAGTGAGGAGACAGGGTCTAATTCATGTCCCGACATGTGAGATTTCCACCCATGTATATCCTAACCAGCGATCTGCGTTTATCCGCGTGATCAGCGGGAGAAAATATAGCGCGCAGATTTCGCGGATTTTCGCAGAGGGTGTTTTTCTATAGTGATGAGACAGGGTCTAATCATTTCCAAACATGGAGATTCCTACCTATGCACATCCTAACCAGCCATCTGCGTTATCTGCGCGATCAGCGGGAGAAAAATTAGCCCGCAGATTTCGCTGATTTTCGCAGAGGTATTTTTCTATAGTGATGAGAAGGGTCTAATTCATGTCCAATATGTGAGATTCCTATCTATGCACATCCTAACCAGCCATCTGCGTTTATCTGCGCGATCAGCGGGAGAAAAATTAGCCCGCAGATTCCGCAGATGTTCGCAGAGGTATTTTTCTATAGTGATGAGAAAGGGTCTAATCATTTCCAAACATGGAGATTCCTACCTATTTACATTCCAAACTGACCATCTGCGTTTATCTGCGCGATCAGCGGGATAAAAATTAGCCCGCAGATTCCGCAGATAAACGCAGAGGTATTTTTCTATGGTGTGTTCTATAGTTTTGGATTATTCATTCTGGGCTTACCACCGAAGCGCCTGGCTGGACATAAATAAAAAAAGTCCTGGTCTGCGAACCAGACCAGGACCAGGCTGTCAGTTAAACTTAATGGCAGTAGCTTATTGTAACACAATTTTTTCGGAAACCATTTGTGTTGACCCTATCACTTCAACATTGTATATGCCCGAACCATGTCCGGTCAGATTCAGTTCAAGCATTTGTTCATTTTCTCCAAGCCTCCTTTCGATCACCAGGCGACCCATGACGTCGGTTACCCGGATCAATGCACCCGGTTCGATCTTTCCACCAACAGTGACCAGGCCGGTACTAGGATTAGGAAATACCTGCATTTCCGAATTGAATACCCGGCTGGCAGGATGGTATTTATAAGTAGGTTTGGTGTTGTTCCGGTTGGTTTGCACCCAGCCTGAAAGCACATTTGGAGCTACGGCAACCGATTCGACTTCCAATTCTTCGTATGCTTCTCTTGATCCATCAATTGGCAGTTTGTCTGATATCCATGAATAAGCGGCACTATTACCACCACGGGTTCCTCCAATAACATATTGACGATTGTGAAAGAGCATAAATGCTTCCTGCACGGGGATCGTATTACGTAAGCTGGATTCTCCCTTAATCAATGAACCATCAACACGTTGCATCTGATAAAACATGGTGCCACCGGTGCTAACTGGGCCAGTCCGCCAGGAAGTTACAACGAATCTGTCATCACATACAGCACTATTGATCCAGGACACCGGTGTTCCGGGATTGCCTGTATTTTGTGGAGCATGAATATTCCTCCAAAGCACATTGCCACTATACCCAACTGCAGCAGTATAGACTGCAGAGGTCTGGTTCGAAAAAGCAGAACCAGTACATACAACACCCATTCCGTATGGAAGCTCGATTAATTCTTCAAATTCAGTGTAGCTATAAGCAGAGGCGTCCGGAGATGGTCCCAGAGGGATAAGTGTCGTCCAGACCAGTTTTCCCTTGTCGTCAATTCTGGTCACCCTGGCATTTGTGCTTCCGATAAGGTAACCACCGCCTTTAGCCGCTATGATCGTCCAGGCAAAACCGGAAACCGGTATTTCTTTTTCCCATTGCAGTTTGCCGTATTGATCAAACTGAACAACAACTAGATTACCGTTGCTGTTACCACCTGCAGCTATCCAGCCACCGTATCTGGCATTGGTCACTCCGCCGAACTGAATCCCCGATGGAAGAACCGAAACACGGTCCCATACCTTCTTACCGTCAAAATTGACCAGCAACGCATACGCTTTATTACTACCACTTTGGGTTCCAGATACGACCGCAAAGAAGTTCCCATTGCTGGTCGGGGTGAAACTTTTCCAAAAGGTTGCCAAAGTGGAAAAACCCTTTGCAACATGTTGTCGTAGAAACTGGGAATTTCCGTTTCGATCAAAACCCTGAACATAAAGGGACGTGTTGTTAGGTTGAAAGAACTTGTTACCTATTATGACATAGCCGTTGGAGTTTGGCTGGACTTTCCAGCCAGAGTGATTAAAGGCACCCCAGGTGTAGGTTTTTTCCTTGATCTGTGCGGCCAAACTCGTAGTGACAAACAAAAAAATCAGAGAGTAAAGTAATTGTTTCATTGGTCAAAGATTTAATGAGGTTTATTATTGGTTTAGATTCTGGTCTAAATTTAATATTTGGACAGGATATCAATTTGAAATTTTTTTCGTACCCTCAGCATACGAGACACCGTGAAACATGGGACTTGCACGACAAGTATCGCAGCGAGAATTCAAAGTAGTTTAGGGAGAATTGATTACTAAAGTAAAGGGCGATTGAAAATTAAAAATAAAACCCAGTGGAAGCTCAATCGGAGCCGTCTCTGAGGCGTTGCCTATTTGCTGAATGGTGTTGCCTGGCACTGCATTGGATATGGCCTCCGGCAAATTATTGAATGTCAACAGGGAGGATAGGTTTTGATAAGATTGTAATGCGAAAAAACCTCTGATTTCCCCGCCTGGAAACGAGGATGTATGAATATTGAAATATGCAGTGCCATTGTTTAAGGCTGTTTTCAGTACCTCAAAAGCAGATGCTGTAGTGCCCCCGTGAGCAGTTATAAAAGACGGATTGTAACTGGATGCAAGGGTCATATCAAAGGTCACATCATATGTTCCGTTTGTTACGCCCAAGGGGAATCCGGTAAAACTGGGTGTTTGAGTCGCGACACCAGCCGTACCCGTTCCCGAAACCGCAGTAGGAGCATGGATGTGAGCTGCGGTTGTCGTTCCCGTTAACCCGCTAAAGCTAGCCTGTACTCTCATCATCGTACCTGCAAGGGTGACCGTAGCATTACCGGTGCCCGAAGAGGTAACTGGAGGTGCTTCGTTTGCACCCGAAAGGCTGGTTACTTTGTAAATCTGAGCGTTGGTTATATGGAGGACACCCATTAAAAATCCGTACAGTAAAAGACTCTTCGGTGTCCAAACCGCCAATAAATTCTGCCGTGAATTTTTGATGACCATACTGATGTTTTACTTGAATACTAAGATAATAGTTTGTTACTGACTTGATTATTTATTCTTTTAGAGAATGGATGAGCTTCCTGAGATGTAAACCGGAGCATCCTGACCTCCCTTGAAATAAACTCGAAGACGGCAAGCCGATGCCGGAGTATGTCCACATCTGTCGGAATAGAGGTTAATCGTTAATGATACAGAGAGGTTAATGTTATTTCAGTGCTCGGATCTCCGCAGCAGTTCCCGGTGCTCCTGATACTTTTCCGGTTGGTTTTCGCGAAGAGAATGCAGATTCTTCAGTTTCCATTTTATGGATGGATATTTCTCGAAAATTATAAATATTCCAATCTGGCTCTGTGTCAAAGAATGACAACAAGAATCGTCTGTCTTTGTCTGTCAGCGCTGAACCAGAGTATCTCTTGTTTACTTTTCTTTGTTTACTTTTCTATATATTAAGGTACTAATAGTACCCTCAGCTCTGATAGTGTTTCGGATCATGTCCATTTTTCCAATTACTTGAGGGTCACCTCTATTTACCTCTTTAATATTCTGAATTATTTTGTTCCTGATTAAATTTAAAGTGGAGAAAAGTCCAAAAAAATACTAGATAACTCCAAATATAAATATTATCTTTGGAGAAAAGTGATCATGAAAGTGCAGATTTATCCAGCTATGATATGAAGAAAGGAGCCATTATTGGAAGAAGGGAGGAGTTGTCCATTTTGAATCGATTGGCTCAATCATCCTCGCCGGAGTTTTTGGTGGTCCACGGTAGAAGGAGGGTTGGGAAGACCTATCTGATCAGAGAATACTATCATAAAGATTTAGTGTTTGATTTTACTGGTTCTTACGGGGTTGACATGGAGATACAACTCGGAAATTTTTTCCATGAATATCTGGTTCGCACTAAGGGTCAGAAAGAGACAACCCCACCTGGAAACTGGACCAGGGCCTTTCAGTATTTGACGGATTACCTTCATTCCCTAAAAAAAGGAAAAGAAAAATTTGTTGTTTTTATTGACGAATTACCCTGGCTGGACACACCCCGTTCGGGTTTCGTTTCAGCGCTTGAATATTTTTGGAATCAGCATTTTTCTAAGATGAAACAAGGGATTTTGGTGGGATGTGGGTCAGCCAGCTCATGGATACAAAAGAAAATCTTGCGGTCGAAAGGAGGTCTTTATAACCGGGTTACCCAGCGTATCAGATTGGAGCCGTTTACTTTGGCTGAAACAGAGGAATTCTGTAAGTCAAGGAGGCTACAACTAAGCCGGTACCAAATCCTTCAAGTATACATGACCATGGGCGGGATACCTCACTACTTGAAGGAG